>NZ_SSBQ01000001.1 GCF_004795255.1 Streptomyces sp. RKND-216
ATGCCGTAGGGGTCGGCGATCGCGGCGAGCTGGGGGACCATCCCCGCCGCCTCGCACCACACCTCCAGCCGCACCGGCTGCCCTTCCTGGCGGTCCAGGCGGTAGCCCTCGGTCGCGCGGCGCAGCCCGGCGCGGAAGGCGTCCGGCCCGGCGAACGCGGCCGGCACGGCGGCGGTGCCGGACTCGTCCCGGATCGCCTCCCACGGGATGCGGCCGGCGCGGCGGGCCATGCCGAGGGTCTCCTGCAGGCGCCGGTAGCCGCGCTCGGTCTTCGGCAGGACGCCGTCGGAGACCGCGGCGTAGAAGACCTGCCGGATCGTGACCGGTAGATGGTCGGCGTACCGGTCCAGGACCGCATCCACGGCCGCGAGCAGCTCCAGGGTGGGCGTACGAGGCCGCCAGTACGGCTGATAGCCCCGCGGGCGCTTCTCCGGCACCAGCAGCTCCTCCCGGCCGCGGAAGGACGCCAAGACGTCCCTGACCCTTCCAGGATGCGTCAGGGGCGGGTAGGTGGGCGGGGCTTCTCAGGCTCCCAGCTCGTCTCTCAGGAACGCGACTACCAGGGAAAACGCCTTCTTCACCTCCCAGCTTGGAGCCTGGGAGGTGCAGGGGCCAGACCGCCAGGTCGGTGAGGGAGCCGGCGGGTGGGCCGCGGTGGGCCCCGGCGCTGACAGCGACGCCGGGGCCCGGGTGCACATCGGGGGGTGACAGTGTGCTGCCCGGTGCAACGAGGGAGCCGCTGTCGGCGTCACGGCCCGGCACCGGGGTTGGTGGGTGGGGTCAGTGGGGTGCCGGCGTTTCCGGTTCGTCGTCGGCGGCCGTCTCCGGCCCGGAGCTCGCGGTCGGCGTGGTGTGCACGGCCGGTGGTTCCTCGGTGTGGAAGCACTGCGGGCAGACGTAGCCGCCGTACGGTCCGATCGGCACGCTGCTCCACCCGCAGTGGGCGCAGTTCACCATTACCCCGTGCTGGGCCGCCTGGTTCGTCATCCACTCGCTCCGCAGTTGTTGCACGACCATCCCCCGCCCGGCCCCTGTATCACGGTCGCCCCGCACCTCGTGCAGTTCACCCGCCTCCCTCCCCCAGCCGTAGGGCTCCTCCACGGTGACACGCCGGTGGTGGCGCTGCCAGAGGGCGGGGGCAGAGACCCGGCGCAGGCCTGCGTCGCGCGCGGGCTGTCGCGTCTGGGCTCACGGGGCGGGTCACGAGGTCTTGGCGCAGGTCACGGCACGCGACAGGCCCCGGCGCGACAGCATGCGCGACAGGGCAACGCGACAGGCCCGGCCTCAGATGCGCAGGTGGCGCCACAGGCGGCGGTGGAGGCGCTGACTGCGGCGGTACTCCTCGTCCTCGTCTTCCAGTTCGGCTTCTTCGGCCGCCTGGCGGGCGGCCTTCTGGGCTTCGAGTTCGGCCATCCTAGCGTCGTGCTCGACGGTGTACGCGCAGGTGTGGCAGAGCTCCGGGTGCGGGTCGTCGCGGCCGTCTTCGCCGGCCAGGTACGCGATGCGGGTCTCGCTGAACCGGGCACCGCACTGGGTGCACTTCGGCAGCCGGGCCTCGCGTTCGGCCTCAGCCCGCCGCTGCTGCTCCTGTCGGCGCTCCTCTTCCCGGCGCCGGCGGTCGCGGTAGGCCTGGGCGCCGTCGGGGTCGGCGAGCGCCTGGTGCAGGGGCTCCCACCGGTCGTGGCCGAAGCGCCAGAACACCGCGCCTCGAGGGCCGTGTTCGACGAGTCGGTCCAAGGTGGTGGCCAGGACCGGCAGGGCGTCGCGGTAGTCCCGGTAAGCGGCGTCCTCCTCCCGGATGGCCGTCGCGCCGTTGGCCTGCACCCGGTACGGCGCCCACTGCCCAGCGGTGAGCCGGCAGACCTCCTTCGTCAGCCGGTGAAGCCCGCCTGGGGAGCGGCCGGTGAAGACCAGCAGCAGCGGCGGGTACTTCGACTCCGGCGGATACAGGCCCTCGCCGAGGGTGGTGCCAGTGGTGGCGGGCCAGCGCGTTCGCCACATCGGCCGTGGGCGGCCGTCGGTGTCCTTCACCGTCCGGTTCAGGAAGCGCAGGTAGGCCGGGAGTTTCGCGGCGATGCGCTCCGCGCTCATGTGCCCGCAGTCCACTTCGACGAACAGCAGCGGCACGTTGTCCTCGGGGGCGGTGAGGACGGCGTCGGCGCGGACGCCGCCGCGGCCCGGCCGGGTCCAGGTGCCCACGGCCGGGAGCGGCACCTCCGTCGACCAGCCAGCCAGGGAGCCCAGGCCGCGGCCGGAGGCGGGTTGGAGGAACGCGGCCACGGTGTCATTGACGGCCATCGCGTGGGCGGCGCCGTGGCGGCCGACCCCGCGGGCGACGGTGCCCATCTCCTCGAGCGGCCGGTCCAGCACGCGGCCGGCCGACTCCAGGCCCAGAGGCGTCAGACCCCACAGCTTCTTGCCCTCCACAGTGCGGCCCTCCGAGACCGTCTCCCGATGCCGCGCCAGATCCAGAGCGGCGTTGCGGTGCGCCTTGGTCGGCTCCGCACGGCCGGCGGCGAACAGGTCGGGCCGAGTGATGCGGGTGATCTGCTCCGGCGTGGCGACCTTAAGCACACCCAGGACGGCGAGGACGTCCGCGCGCAACCTTGCCGTCGAACCGGCCGGATACCGCCTGCCGCCGGCGCTCATGCCACACCCCCAGCGGCGAGCAGCTGCCGACGGGCTGGGCTGAGGGCGAGCCGAGCGAGCGGCGCCGGCCCCACCGACCAGAAGCAATCCCCTCCCCCACGGCTCTCGCGTGGAGAAGGGGTGTCGGCAGCCTGGGCAAGTCCGGAAAGCTGCCCTGACCAGGCGAGATGTGCCGTGGGGGAGGCCGGGTGACGGTAGTGGTCTCGGAAGGGGGCCCGGTAGTGGACCCGGAAGCAGCCGCCGGGCGCGGCGCCCGGCGGGCGGGCGGCCGGCGTGCAGGTGGACGTGGTGGTCATCGCGTCGCTCCTCCCCGTTGATCGACGTGGACCCCAGCCTGCACCAAAACGGCAGGTGAAAGGCTTGCCCACCGTGGATGGGCAAGCTATTTGCTGCCGCGCTTTGCTCGCGGGCAAGCCTTCTGCGGAGCTGGGCAAGCCCCTTCGCCGGTGCTCCGGGCCGCGCCCGGCCGTCGGTGTGGCCGTGACCGGTCACGCCGTCGAATACCGCGAACGGTGACCGATCACCGGGGCGGTCCGGTGACCGGTCACGGCGCCGACCGATCGGTCATGACCGGCGGGGCGTGACCGATGCGGTGACCGGTCACGCGGCTTCGGTCATGACGTCGACCAGCTGCCGAAGGCGCAGGAGTGCGTCGGCCACCTCCGGCCGGTCATCGGCCGCCGGGTCCTCGAGGACGGCGGCCGCCACCGCGAGCACCCCGGCCAGACTCCCGCCGGCGAGCCCGGGGATCGCGCGCAGCACGGCGTCGAACAGGGCCGCGTTCCACTGGCCGCGGGCGAGGTGGTCGGCGGCCGCGGTCTCCTCGGGCATCGGGTGCCAGGTGCCGGCGGTGTGAGCGGTGTGCAGCGCGGCGGCATCGCACGCCAGCAGCTCGGGGTCGAGGTGGGTCACGTCCTGGGTCAACGAGTGCCGGGCCGGACCGGCTTCATCGCCTTCGGGTTCCACCAGTAGGTGCGGCTGGTGCCGACGTGGTGCAGGCCGTCGATCGTGAGGTTGATGTCGACCTGGTATGCGGCGCGGCCGTCGTGGTGGTCGTAGCGGGCGAGGACCACGGTGGTGTGCCAGCGGCCCTGCGTCCGTACGCGCAGCATCGGCCGCTCGCTGGGCGGGAAGACGTGCACGGCCGGCTTAGGCCCGTCGCCGGGGCGCCACGGCGCGACCTCTTCGGCGTCCTGGTCCTCGCGCAGCATGCTCACTCCGCCGACCTTACGCCGGGCGTACCGGCGCCCTGCGCTCAGGACTCTTCGGCAGCCGTCGAGGGTGTTGCCCTGTGCGCGTCGTGGCCGTGGGTGCGGCGGCTCTCCTTCATCTCCGCTTCGGCGATGTGCCGGCGCCCGTCCGTCAGCTGGTCGCGCACCTGTTTCTCCAGGGCGCGGAAGGTGGCGTAGTAGTCGTCGTCGTACTCCTCGACGATCTGGAAGGTCCACCGGCCAGCCAGAACGTTGCGGCCGAGCAGCTCGGTGGCCACCTGCTCGGCCAGCGCGTCGTGGCCGGCTTCGCGCAACGAGTCCAGGGCGGTATCGAGGCGGCCGTCGGCACGGCCGGTCAGGTGATGGAAGGCGTAGAGGTGGCCACGCGCCCGCTCCACGATCTCCAGCGCGCCGGACAGCTTGGCGGCCGCGTCCACGTCGGCGTCGCTCGTGCCGGGCGGGCGCCGGTGGGCGGGGGAGGGGCAGTCTGCGGGTTCGTCGCTACTCATGGGATGCAGCAGTACCCCGCCGTGCGGGCCCCGTACCGCCGCCGACGTCCGGCCACGCGATGTGACACAGGTCGGCGTGATCAACGGCCGGGACATCTCCTCGGCCCGACGGCCGCCGAGGGTGCGTGTGGCCCGCCAGCGCGGCGCTGGCGGGCCACACCTGTTGTTCGGTGCTGGTCAGACTGTGGGTTTCCAGCCGCGTACCTCGAGGTGCGTGAGCTGGGCGTCGGGGGCGAGGCGACCGGTGGTGACCATCCAGTCGCGCACGGCCTGGGCGACGTCGCCGCCGGCGGCCTCCACCCGGTTCTGCCACTCCACGGCGTCGAACCCGGCGTCCTCAGGGAAGCCGGGACCGGCCGAGGCGCCGTAGCTGCGTTCCTCGGTGCCGTCCCGGCGCTGCACCACGCCGCGGCGGATGCCGGGTGAGTCGTTGCGGCGGCCGGAGCCGATGAGGAACGCGCCCTTCTTCGCCCGCACCGTGAACGCCAGTTTCCCGCCGTCGGCCGCGGTGCCTTCGACGACCGGGCGGAGCCGGGAGGCGCCAGAGGCGATGTGCTGCTTGGCCGCCCGTGCGGCGCGGGACTTGCCGGGGGTGGCGATGACGTCCTTGCCACGGACGCGGGCGACGTTGCCGCCCTTGGCGAGGCGGCGGCCGATGTGCGGCTGGGCGACCGACTTCAGTTCGTCGACTCCTGTTGCGGCGCCGACCTGCATCTCCTGGACGGCGGCGCGTAGGCCTTCGACGTAGGAGGCGCCCTTGCCCTTGGTGAAGAACTGCGACACCAGGGAGGGGTTGCGGCCGATGATGCGGCCGACGTCGCGCTTGGTGTAGCCGGCGTTGAGGAGTTCCTGTGTGAGGCGGGCGGCCTCGCCCGGCTGCCCGGTCTGGCGGCGGCCGCGGCCGCCGGTGGTGCGGCGCCTGCGCGGGGTCACGCGGCCACCTCCTCAAGGTCGTCGTCCTGGTCCTCGTCGCAGTCGTGGCCGGAGGAGGCCGACAGGCCGTCGGTGAAGATCTCGACGCAGGAGGACCCGCAAACCTCGCAGTCCCATTCGGCGTGCCAGACCACCTCGCCCTCCAGGGCGCAGTCGTGGTCGGGGTCAAGGATGGCGTCGTCGGCGAACTGGTCCTCGCCGCTCGCTCCGCAGGCCGGGTGTTCCCAGGTGCCCCACCACTGCACCGCATCCAGGCTGCTCATCGGCCCGCCCCCTGCTGCTGGTCGGCAAGGTGGGCGCGGCCCAGGGACTGGAGGGTGAGGAGGTCGTCCTCGGTGGTGGGTGCGGTGAGCTCCATCGGCAGGTGGCCCTTGAGGAGGTAGTCGCCGGGCTGGCCGTGGTAGGGCCAGTCGGGGCGGGCGGTGGTGTAGATCGCGTCGGTGCGGAAGGCGACGACGGACCGTGCGGGGAGGTGGAGGGCGCCGACGTGCGCGGTGGCGCCGTCGGGGGTCTTGGCGCGGGTGGACAGCAGCGCGGCGCGGGCGGCGGACCACACCCCGGCGGCCCACTCGGGGTGGGCGTTGGGGTCGCGGGAGAACCCGCCGTGCCGCTGCCAGGTGATCGAGGTCGCGTCCGATCCGATGATCTGCGCACCCGCGGGCACCTCGTGCTCGCGGCCGACCGGGGTGGAGCCGGTGGTGATTCGCGGGCGCTGCGCGAACCCGCCGATGCCGTACAGCAGGATCGAGCGCACGCCGCGGGAGGCCAGGTGCGCCGCCAGGCGCTGACGCTCGTCGCCGTGGGTGGCTGCGAGGGTCTGCAGGGCGGACCAGGCGTCCTTGAGGCGGGTGGACCACTCGCGCAGTGGGGTGCCGGACTCCCACAGCAGCCCGTCCAGGATCTCCACCTTCCACGGGGCGATGGGGTTGCGCAGGGCGAGGTTGACCTCTGCCCCGCCGGCCCAGGTGGTGAACGTGCGGCCCCCTTCAGCCGGGTAGTGCCAGGCCTTGTCGCCGGCGGCCGGGGCGGGGAGCAGCCCGACGTGGTCCCAGCCGTCGGGGACGGTGACGCGGATGTGCCAGTGCGAGGGGGCGTACAGGGCGTTGACCTGTTCCTTCTCGGTCATGGCGGCGAAAGTGTGGGCGGTGACGCGGCGGGGTGCGCCGACGCCGGAGGCCCAGGTGTGCTTGGCGTAGGCAAAGGTGCGGTCCAGCTCCGTCAGCTGAGGGAGTGTGGCGGGGACGTGGGGTGGGGTGAGCAGTTCGGTGCGGCCCTGCCCAGCGGTGGCGTGGAGCAGGCCACGGACCTCCTCCGACATCACCGGATACCCCTCGGCCCAGCGCGAGCCGGGCTTGGCGGGGATGGTGCGGGTCCACAGGTCCCGGCCGGTCTGCGACGGCGCCCCCATCAAGACCACGTCGCTCCAGTGGCGGCGCAGCTCCTGCCACAGCAGCACGAACGCGTCCCGCACGGTGGCCGGGTCGGCACCGGCCGGGTCGAACCACTCCCCCACGCTGCGGATTTCGGTGTGCTGGTCGCCGCGCTGCCACCGGCCCACCGGCCGGCGTTCGTGGACCAGGTGGCCGGCCAGCCGGTCCCGGCCCCGGGTCGACTCCACCGTCCAGCCCTCGGGGAGGGGGGCGTTCAGCCAGGCCGCGACCGCGTCCCGAAGGAACGGGTACCGCTCCGCATCCCGGTGCCAGGGGTCCCCGCCGGTGATGTAGATCCGCTCCACCGACGCTGGCACCGTCGCGTACACGGCGGTCAGGATCTCCCCTACCGAACCCGTGCCGAGGTCCAGGCGCACGGTCTGGTCACGGTGCACCAGCACGCCGGTGCCGGTGTCCAGGAACGCCATCTGGCGGGCCTGCTGCGTGAACGTCGGGCGCTTCGACGCCAGACCCGGCGTCACCCCGAACCACGCGTCACCCGCCTCACCGACCGGGATCGACGGGAGGGTCCGCTCCCCCACCGGCCCAGCGGACACGGGCGCAGCCGCGGGTGCAGGCACCGGTACGGCGGGCGGCTGCTCCTGGCCGCCGTCGTCGTCGACCGGCTCCTCGGCTCCCGACCGCTCAACGTCGGGCGCGGCCGGCGGCGCGGCGGCCGCGGGCTCCGTGGCACGGTGACGCAGGTCAGGCGCGGCGGCACCCTCAACTGCGGAGGGCTGTACGGCGCTGTGAGCGGCCGTCTCGTGATCGGCGGGCGCTTCCCCGGCCGAAGCCGTGGGAGGCGCTGTGGCGGGCTTCTGCGGGCCAAGGGAGGGCACCAAGGCGACGACATCGGCGACCGACAGGCCGGCGGCCGGGGCGATCCGGTCCGCCTTCGCCTTCTCGTAGCCACCAAGCACGGCGATCTGCTTGTCCCGGTCAGCCTCCAGCTGTGCCAACTCCCGCCGCAGCTCCTTGATGTCGTCGCGCAGGCCGCGCAGGTCCCGAAGCCCGGCGGTGAAGTCCTTGCTGTTCATGGGGTCCCCTTTCGCGCTCGCGCTCACAGGCCTGTGGCCATGTCGACGAACCGGCTGTAGTGGCCCTGAAAGGCAGTGGTGATGGTCGCGGTGGGGCCGTTCCGATGCTTGGAAACGATCATGTCGGCCTCGCCCGCGCGTGAGGACTCCCGCTCGTAGACGTCTTCACGGTGCAGCAGAACGATCATGTCCGCGTCCTGCTCCAGCGCGCCGCTCTCACGCAGGTCCGAGGTCTGAGGCTTCTTGTCGGTGCGCTGCTCGGGGTTGCGGTTGAGCTGAGAGATGGCGACGACCGGGACCTGAAGTTCTTTGGCCATCAGCTTCATCTGCCGCGACATGTCGGAGACTTCCTGCTGGCGGCTTTCTACGCGGCGGGAGCCGCCGTGCTGCATCAGCTGCAGGTAGTCGACGATGACGAGGTCCAGGCCCTGGCGCTGCTTGAGTCGTCGGGCTTTGGTACGGATGACCAGAGCGTTCAGTTCCGGGGAGTCGTCCAGGAACAGAGGCGAGGCGTCGATCTTGGTCTTCGCGCGGGCCAGGCGCTTCCAGCCTTCCTCATCGACCTTGCCAGAGCGGATGTGGTGCAGCGGCACGGACCCCTCTGCTGACAGCAACCGCTGCTGCAGCTCCTTGCGGCCCATCTCCAGGGAGAAGAAAACAGCCGGGCGGCCGTGTTTGATGCTGCATCCGCGGGCCCAGTCGAGCGCCAGCGTGGACTTACCAACGGAGGGCCGGGCGGCGATGATGATGAGCTGGCCGGGCTGCAAGCCCTCGGTGAGGGAGTCCAGATCGGTGAAGCCGGTCGGGACGCCGGTCAGTTCGCCGGGCTTGCGGCGGCCGGCGGCCTCAATGTCATCGATGGTGTCGGCGATGCCGTCGGTGACGTGGGTGAGGGTGTCCTCCACCCGGCGCTGCGCGACGGAGTAGACCTCGCGCTCGGCGTCCTGAACCCGGTCCTCAACGTCCCCGTCGCGGGTGTAGCCGCTCTGGATGATGCGGGTGCCAGCCTCGATCAGGCGGCGGTCGACGGCCGCGTCGGCGACGATCTGTGCGTAGGCTGCGGCGGTCGCCGCGGTGGGCACGACTTCCACCAGCTGGTGCAGGTAACCAGGGCCGCCCGCGCGGTCAAGGTCACCGGAGCTGAGCAAAGCGGCCTTCAGGGTAATCGGGTCAACGGGCTCGCCCTGGGCGTACAGGGCGAGGATGTGGCTGTAGATCGTCTGGTGGGCGGGGCGGTAGAAGTCGTGTGCGCCAGCCGGGCCGCGCAGGACTTCGGTCACGTCGTCGATAGCGTCGGTGGACAGCAGCATGCCGCCCAAGACGCACTGCTCGGCCTCCAGCTCCTGAGGCCGGACGCGTTCGAAGCCGCGAGCGGCGACCGGGTCATCGTCGTGGTTGGACTGGGTGGGTACGCTCATCAGTGGATCTCCGTTCGTTGGGATTCGCTGTGGCGGCCGGGCCGGGCAAGGTCTCCGGCCGCCACACCTGTGCGGGTCAGGCGCTGGGTTCCAATGCCTTACGACAGGCACACGGCCTCAGCGGGTTGAGCGGCAGAAACGTGGTCGGGTCGTGCGCGAATCCCGAGCCGTGGCACTCGTCGCAGTTCCGGGTCGCCGCACTGATCGTGGCGGGGTGGTCGCCAGTAGGCGGGGTGTCGGGCAGGCGCTTGAGCTGATGGCGGTAGATCGCACCCACGTCGAAGACACGATCCGGATCGCACCTGCGTGCAAGGTGGCGCCGCAACGCGGGCAGCGTCCACATGCCGCCCTCCAGTGCTTCCATCACCAGCGGTGCCAGGTCCAGCGCGTCGTGCCGCCCCGGCTTTCCCGGCAGCGAGCTGAGCATCGACAGGACATCGTCCAGACGCTCGTCGTCGGTAGGAGAGGCCGGAGCCGTCGGCCCAACGGTCCTCTGCCCTGCGCCTGAGCTACGGGGCAGGGGCACCGGGCCGGGCGCGTTGCTGTTCGGCGTAGCCGTCTCTCTCGCTCCCTCCGCCCGCGGGCTGTCGCCGATGTGACGGCTGTGACCAGAGAGAGAGTCATTAAGAGAGTCCTTATAGGAGGAAGCCTGGTTTCCCGAATCCGGATCCTCCGAATCCGGGGAACCCGATTCCTGGTTCCCCGATTCCTGGAAACCCGTAATCGGTGCGACCTGCGGCTTTGCGCTCTTCGGCTGCTTCGAGGGCTGCTCCTTGGGAGTGGAGCGCGACTGCTTGGTGCTCCCGCGCTTGCGGTCCTGCGGATCCGAGCGGTGCTCAGGGGGGACGGGCTGGGCGTAGATGCGGACCACCCACTCGTGGCGGCCTCCGGCGCCCGTCGCCAGCTCGCGCACCAGGTAGCCGGCGGCCTCCAGCTCATAGGAAGCGCCGTACAGGGCGTCGCGGCCCTCCATGCGCTTCTTCCCGGCCCGCTTGGCCCGCTTGATCATGTCGGTGATGCTGTCGAGCTCGGCCCCCGGCGGCCGTCGCAGCCACCGAGTCAGCAGGCCCAGGGCGCGGCAGGACAAGTCATCGTCGATGATCAGGTTGTCCAGCGTCGTCCACGTCGGGCCGACCGGGTCGTGACCTCGTTCCCACCTCATCGGCTTCCCCCCAACCCGTGCACGGCGTGCAGCCCGACGCCGCGCACGCTGTAGCTGCCCTTGCTGTCACGCGGTGCAGGTGTGAAAGAAGGGCATGGTGTGACATCTGTGACATGAACGAGGCGGGAGCAGGGCAACGTTCCGGAGTTGACGGCCTGTGAGCTGGGCGAATACGTGTCCACACCAAGACCAAGTCCATCGAGAGGGGGTCGATGTGACAAGCGTGTGGTTGCGGAACGGTAACGGTCGCCTCCCGCGGCGATGGGCCGCCGACGGTGGCGTACGGAGTGCATGTGTGTGGTCTCCCCGAGTGAGGTTGGGGAGCCGTGAGGACGGGGCGGGGATCAGATTCCGGACATCACACCCGCTGGTGGTGTGCAGCCATCGAGTATCTGTTTATCCTGGGCCGCGGTGACCAGACTTCCCTCAGGAAGTGGCACCGCGGTCACCGAACCGCACTTCACGACTCGCGAGCTTGGCAAGGGCCTGCAGTCGATATGACGGCCGATCTGTTGTGGCGACAGGTCGGCCGTCGCTTTGTGGCGGGCTGCGACCCCACTCCCCGATGAGCACGGTTTGTTCCTCTCGGTGTAGCGATGGGCGGACGATAGCTCAGCTCCCGCTGGCGGCGATGCGTCGCCGGTCGGGGGACCATCGCCACCCCGTACGGCGCAGGGCATCCGCTCGGGCGAGCAGCACCTCGATGCGAGCAGCGCGCTCCTCGAGGGCATGGTGCTCGGGGCGGGCCGTTGACTGCTGCGGGTGCTTGCGGTAGATCTCGCCGGGCTTCTCCTGCATCCAGCCGTCGGCGACGGCCTCGCAGGCCAGCATCACGGCGACGTCCTCGGTGGCGGGGAGAGCCGGCCACCCGCCCACGATGTGCAGCAGCTCGGTGTAGACGGTCATCGACGTGCCTACGACCTGGAGCTGATCCGCCCGGAGGCCGTCGGCGAGCACGCCTGGTGGCAGCTGCCCCGGGGGCGGATCGTTGGGGCCGGGCCGCATCGTGCCGTCGGGCAGCAGATCGATCGCCGGTGACACGCACCAGCCGAGATGCGGCTGGGCGATGAGCAGGTCGATGTCGCGCGCGAGCGCCTCGTCATCCGGCAGGAGGTCGTCGGCATCGAGACACCGCACCAGTTGGCCCGTGACGCGGTGCAGAGCGAGGTTGCGCGCGCGGGCTGCGCCACCGTGCCGACCTACGCCAGTGGAGATCCACGAGGCGACGGGCAGGGGGTCGAGCGGCTGGCCGGTCAGTCCGTCCTCCTGCACGACCCACTGCAGAGACCAGCCGGCCGGAAGTACCTGATTCTCCAACGTCGCGCGCACCTCGTGCAGATGTGCGTCGCCGCCCTCGTAGACCGGGGTGATGATCGAAATCGTAGGCATCAGGACCAGCGCTCCAGAGGGGTCACGAAGACGAGCTTGGCCCGGTCGGCGGGGAACGGAAGAGCGGCCACCTCGACCGCGCGTCCGGATGTCGCGTAGGTGATCTTGAGGTCCCTCAGCACGGGGACTCCCGGGGGGATGTCCTGCTCCGCGACCTCTTCGTCGGTCGGCATGCTCGCGGTGACATGGTCCTCGATACGGTCAACCTCAATCCCGAGGGTGTGCAGCTGGTGCATGGTGCCGCCTGGCCACGGGTCACGGCTCTCGTCGAACAACTCGGGGTTACGGGAGGCCAGCTCGTACGGCAGGTACGACACGGAACACGAAGCACCCGCGCCCTTGCGGTGGCGGCGGGTCCGAGTGCGACGCAACACCTTCGCTCCTGGCTCGATCTCAAGAATCTCCGCGACCCAGTCGGGAGCGTCGACCACATCGTGGCGGGCGGTGTCCTCGTACACGGTGGTCAAGGAGATGCCTGACTCCCACTCAGCGACACCACAGCTGCGACGCTCCGCCTCCGGGCGCAGGACGAGATCCTTCTCCTCCTGGTAGCGCGTGTTGCGCCTCACGGTTGGTGCCGGCGGCACGCGGACCCATGTCTTCCCCCCACCCTTGCCGGACAGCAGCCCCTGCTCCTTCAAGTGCTGCACTGCGCGGGAAGCCGTGTTGCGGTGCACCCCAAACCGTTCAGCCAGTTCGGGCACCGTCGGGAATTGATCCCCGGGCGCCAGCTCGGTTTCGACGAGCCGCGCCATCGCCGCGGCGAGCTCCTGGTACTTCCCTGCAACAGCCATGGCCGTACATTCCCACGTTCGATCACGTCATGCAACAACCAGCCTAGGACGGATTCATAATCCATCACGTGCTGGATGCTTGACGGGGTATCGGTTGGCGTGTCAGTGTCCATATCGAGCGATGCAGCACAGGATGGATTGACCGACCTGGGGTGCATCACATTGAGCACCGCCATGCCAAAACGGCTCCCCGGTCCTGCAGGGACCTTCCGGGGAGCCGCCCACGAGCCGCCCGACAAGAGAGGAACGACCCGTGAACGCCATCATCGCAACTCCGGTTCAGCCGCGGGAGTCCGCCACGGATCTGCTGGCCGCCGCGTACGAGCGTCACGCCGCCGCCCTCACCCGCTGGTTCGCCAAGCGAGTGGACTGGCACCGAGCCGAGGACCTCGCCTCCGAGGTGTGGACCGAGCTCGCCGGCTCCCTGGAGGTCCTGGACCGCCGGGTGCTGAAGCTGGACTGGCTGCTGCTGGTCGCCGGCAACGTCTTCCGCCGTGACACCGGCGACGACACCGACCCGGCCGTCCTCACCGACCCGGCCGACCTCGACCAGCTCGACATCGCGCTCGCCGCCACCGGGCAGGCCGCCGACGTCGACCAGGAGCAGGGCGAGGTGAGCGCGCTCGACTTCCGCCGCTCCCACGGCGACCCCGCCACCTGGACCAGCAGCGACTTCGACGCGTACGAGCACCTCGCCGAGACCGGCGAGGCCGCGACCGTCACCCGCCTGCCGCGCACCACCGCCGACGACGTCGTCCTGGAGGTGCGGGCCGCATGAGCATCAACGTCACGCGTATCCGCCGACAGGCCTTAGTGACCACCTGGTCCTGCACCGGCCTGATCTCCTTCGGCATCGCCTGGGCCCTGGGCCTGCAGGCCTCCTGGTGGCAGCGCGCGCTGATCGCGCTCCCCCTCGCCGTCCTGGCCGTCCTCGACGCCCGTGGCGCCGGACCGGTCATGGACGCCCGCATCGCCCTGACCCGCCTGATCGCCGACATCGGCTGGATGCAGATCCCCCTCGCGGTCGCCGGCGGCGCCTGGCTCGCCGGGCTCACCCCCGACGTCGGCACCCGCCTCGTCCTCGCCGCCGTCCTCGCGACGGTCGCCGGCCTCTTCCACCTCGCCCCGTCCGCCCCCGCCCCGGCTGGAGGTAACAGCTGATGAGCATCACGGAGTTCCGCGCGGCGAAGCGCGACGACCGGGCCGCCGAGCGGGAGCAGGACCGCGCCGATCGCCTCGCCGCCGAGCAGGCGAAGCTGGAGCGGGATCGGCTGGCCGCCGAGCAGAAGCTCGAGCGGGAGCGGCTCGCCCAGGAGGCCGAGGACAAGCGCCGGGAGCAGGACCGCGCCGACCGGCAGGCCGCCGAACAGGCGCAGCGCGAGCGGGAAGAGGCCGACCGCAAGGCCCGCGCGCAGGCGGAGAAGGAGCGCAAGCGCGAGGCCGACCGCAAGCGCCGGGAGCGGCGCGAGCGCCGGGCGGCGTTCATCAAGTCGGTGCCGGGCTGGGTCAGTGAGCACCTGGACCTCGCGGCCGCGCTCGCGGTGATGGCGTGCAGCATCGTGCCCGCCCTCATCTCGCAGGCCGGGTCGCTGTCGTCGACCGGCATCGCCGGCGAAGACGCGATGGGCTGGATGGGCGGCCTGCTGATCGCCCTGCTCCCGGTAATGCTGGAGTGCTCCGCATGGGCGGCGACCGCCGGCGAAGCCAAGGCCATGAAGCAGCGGCGCTCGCCGTGGCCGTACCGGGTCGCCATCTACAGCTTCGCCGGGATGGCCGCGTGGGTGAACTACCTGCACGGCGACCACGTCGGCGGCGAGGAGTACGGGCTGCTGCTCGGCTCCGTCCTCGCAGCCTCCTCCGTCATCCCGATCGCGGTGTGGCAGCTGGTGCAGGTCGGCCGGCATGGCGAGTACAAGGCGCAGCGCAAGGCTGACCGCGAGGCCAAGTCGGAACTGAAGGCGTGGCGGGAGCGGTGCAAGAAGCTCTACCCCGACGTGTGGCACACCGCCAAGCAGCTTCGGGCGATCGCCGGGCCGGGTGAGCTGACCGAGCTGGCCGCGTGGCAGGCCGCGTACGCCGTGCACGAGGGTGCCGGCGACGGCGAGATGGACCCGGAGCTGATGGCGCTGCTCTCCGCTGATCTGCTGGAGCTGCGGGTGGACGCGGAGGGCCGCCTGGCCGATGTCCTGAACCGGCTGCGCGCCGTCCGCACCGACCGCCTGAAGGCGTCCGCCACGCTCACCGGAAAGCCGTTCGCGGGCACCGGTGAGACGTCCGCTGACGCGTCCGTGAAGGTGGCCGCAAACGGGGGCACAACCCCCCCCACACGATCTCCGGAAACGTCCGTGAGCGGCCTCCTGGACCACCTGGGGCGGCCCCTCACGCAGAGTGCATCGTCGCAGGCTGCCCCGTCTGTCCCCCCGTCCGCGCGCGCCCGCGAAACCGCGCCCGCGCGTACACGTAAGCCGCGCCCGGCCCCGCCCGTGCGGACGCTGTCCAAGGGCGCGAAGAACGCCGCGAAGGAGACCGCGAAGCGGTCCGCCACGGCCGCAGCCGCGGACGAGAAGAAGGCCCTGGAGGAGTGGGCGCTGACCCGCCTGCGGACGTCCGGCGAGGTGACCTGGCAGGAGATCCGCGACGAGGCCCACGCACGCCGGAAGACGACCGACAAGAAGGCCGTTGCCCCGGGCCGCTCCTGGGCCTACGACCGGCGCACCGCAGCCCTCGAGGCCCACGGCAAGGGCGGGCTGCACGCGGTCCGTACCGGTGAGGCCGCGTGATGCCCCGCTTCAGCATCCGCTACGACGACCCGGACGGGGACCGGTACGGCAAGCCGACGTTCGGCTGGCGTACCGCCCCCGAAGGGCTCGCCACGAAGCGCCAGCTGCGGGCCCGCGGCCTGCGCCCCGGCGGACAGCCGGCCGCCGCACAACTCGGCTGGCGCTCCGGCGGCGAGGACAAGTTCGCCGCCCTGTACCGCATCGACCAGGCCAAGCCCGTCCGCCCGATGACCCCGGCGAAGTGGGCCGCGATCACCGCGGCGCTGCGCGCCCGCCGCGTCTGCCCGGACTGCGGGCGCGAGCAGGACTACCAGATCCCGCGCCGGTTCGGCGCCTGCAACGACTGCTACACCACCGCCGCCTGAACACCCCGGCACGACCCACAACTCAACGACGCGCGACGGGGCCGCCGGCCTCAACCGACCAAAGCGATGCCCGGCTCCCCGTCCCGCGCCACCACCCACATGAGGAGGCGTCACCAGCATGACCGAGATTCAGGAGCACGTGAGCACCGCCCCGGCCGACGGCGACCTGCTGCGCGAGGCCGCCGAGCTGGTGGTCTCCACCCAGTTCGGCTCCCCCTCGATGCTTCAGCGCAAGCTGCGCATCGGCTTCGAGGCCGCGACCCGCGTCATGGAAGCCCTGGAGCACCTCGAGGTCGTCGGCCCCGCCAAGGGCTCCAAGGCCCGCGACGTCCTGGTCCGCCACGTCGCCGACCTCGGACCGCACTTCGCCGGTGTCGACTACGACCAGGCCAACGTCGACCCCGCCGACGGCGCGGACGTCATTGAGCTGCCCAGGCCCGCCAAGACCGACGACCCGGGCGAGGTGATCGAGGGCACCGTCCTCCCCGCCCACGACGACTCCGGCTGGGACCTGCCCGAAGACGCTGAAGGCGACCGGCCCTGGATCGACCCCCGGCTCAAGACCCGCGAAGGCCGCGCCAACCACCGCTCCTACCTCGCCACCCGCACCCGCCGCGGCGCCCGCAAGTTCGCCGCCCGGCAGACCACCCCGCACGGCATCGTGCCCGCCGCCCTCCGCGGCGAGCGCCGCGCCCGCCAGTGGGTCATCGGCATCGAGGGCATGAAGGCCCGCGCCGACATGGCCCTCGCCCTGACCATGACCAAGGAAGCGAAGAAGGAAGCCCGCCGCGCCGGCGTCGCCATCTTGGACCGCAAGAAGAAGCACGCCGCCGCGGCCCAGTCCCAGCAGGAAGCCGCCAAGGCCGTCATGGTCGCCGGCGCCGCGAAGAAGAAGGCGCAGAAGCTCGTCGCCGGGCGCGCCGCCGTGATGTACGGGCCCTTCGCCCTCGTCGACGCCGCCGCCCTCGGCTACGCCGACATCTGGGGCCTGCTCGGAGCCCTGGTCCTCAACCTCGGTGTCGCCGCCCGCGCCGGGAAGGACGTGGAGCTAACCGAGGAGCAGCTGGAGCGCCTGGAGCAGATCGAGGCCGGCGTACCCCAGCGCGTCGAGCCCGGCATGACCCCGCGCATGTTCGAGCAGATGATGCGCCAGGCCCTGACCGAGGACCTCAGCGCGAGCCTGTCCGCGCTGCGCGTCGACCCCCACCCGTGGGGCTTCGAGGTCCACGTCTGGCTGGACCGCATGACCCCGGAGAAAATCTCCAAGGGCCTGGACACCCTGGAGGCCTGCCTGCCCGGCGTGCGCACCGGCAGCATCCTGCTCCAGCAGTCCGCCGCCTCCCGCAACGAGTGCGTCATCCGCGTCCCCGGCGAGAACCAGTGGCAGGCCGTGCCCGAACTGCCCTACCGCGCACCCCACTCCGTCTCCACCGCCCAGCTGCACACCGCGCAGATCGGCGCCGACATGTCCGGCCGCCCGCTGGCCCTGCCGCTGTGCCGCACCAACGCCAACATGGTCGGCAAGTCCCGGTCCGGCAAGTCGACGCTGCTGCGCGGCCTGACCGACGCGCTGACCGCGACCACCGACCAGATCGTCATCGGCATCGACCTCGGCGGCGGCGGCAGCGGCTTCGGCGCGATGCGGCGCTGCATGCACGCGGTGGCCACCACCCCGCAGGAAGCGCACATGGTGCTGTCCTGGGCGCTCGCGGTCGGCAAGGGACGCACCGGCCTGTTCGACCAGCTCGGCATGGTGGAGAACTGGGAGACCCGCCCGGACCGGCCCGGCATCAAGATCGAGGTGGACGAGTTCCCGGCGCTCGTGCGCGCCAGCCGCCAGGGCTACCTCGACGAAGAAGGCCGCAAGGTCACCTGGGACCTGGACGGCATGCTCGCCGAAATGGCCATCACCACCGCCAAGTCGGACGTGACGATGGTGATCGCCGGGCAGGGCGTCACCAAGGAGAAGATCAAGGAAAACACCTGGGTCGTCGAGCTGCCCGTTCAGGTCATGGCCGCCTGCGACACCGACGACATCACCCAGATCATGGGGGCCGGAGCGATGGCCGAGGGATGGCGCCCCGACCGCCTCATCCCCGCCATGGGCGACCAGATCAACGACGCCTCCGTCGCCTACGTCATGGCCGGCGCCACCTACTGCGAGCCCATCCCCTACCGCGGCTCCATCGCCTCCCACGACGAACTGCGCCGCCGCGCCGAGGAACGCCTGACCGCCGGCCTGGTCGAGCTGGACGCCGAATCCGCCGCGCTGTCCTCCATCACCCTGGAGCAGATCATGCAGGCCTGCGCCGAGCGGCACGCGACCGGCGCCCAGGACGAGGCCGCCGACAGTGTCCCGGCCCTGATCGCCACCATCCGCCAGGTCTTCGCCGACGCCGGCGACCCGGCCGGCATGTCCCAGGAGGACCTGGCCGACGCGCTCGGCACCGCCGACCCGCAGCGCTGGGCCCTCGAGGAGTTCGACGCCGACCAGGCCGACGAGGAGGACGGCGCCGACGGCCGCGTCCCGGCCCGCACCGACGCGCTGCGCAAGGCCATCACCGCCGTGCTCCAGCCGACCGGGCGCAGCTGGCCGCTGGAGAAGTACAGCAAGAAGCACCCGCGCGGCTACCGACTGCGCGACCTCAAGGCCATCACCGGCGAGCCCCTCGACGAGGCCTGATCCGGCCGCCGGAATCGTAATGGAACCGCAGGTCAGCGAGGTGGAACCGGCCCGGAACCGGGCCGGAACCCCACCCCGCGACCGGAACCCGGTTCCGGTCCCACACCCCCGGTTCCCCCACCGTTCCGGCCCGCTGACCTGCGGTTCCCCCGGGTTCCACCCCGGTTCCAGCCCTCCCCGCGCCCTCTGGAGTGATCATGAACCACGACCCGATCCGGGCCAACGACCCCGGCTCCGGCCGCCACCTGGTGATCGCCGCCCGGAAGTTCCGCTACATCGAGCAAGACCCCGCCCACGAGCTGCGCACCGTGTGGATCGCCCACGACGTCGTCTGCCCGGCCTGCCTCGCCGACACCAACCTCACCCTGACCTTCCACGAGGCCGTCGACCCCTCCGTGCAGGTCACCTGCCCCACCGGCCACACCTGGGGCGAGATGGCCATCGATGTCGGCCACTTCACCGCCTACACCCGCCTGGTCTCCTGGTGCGACCCCGACCCCGACACCCGGTGGATCACCGACGCCGGATTCGGCGAGGAGCCCCCGCCGCCGATCGACTACGCCGGCGACCTGAAGGCCGGCTACACCTACGCCGCCAAATTCGCCTCCCGCCGCGCCAAGACCCGCACCCGGGCCGCGATCCGCCGCCCCGTCAAGAAGGCGAAGAAGCGCGCGATCAACGTCACCTGCGCCCCACTCGCCGCCGCGCTGCGCACCGCCTGGACGTGGCAGGCCGGCGGAATCCCCCAGGACCCGCCGCCGCCCGCCCCGAAGCAGCCAGCCAAGGAGCAAGGGCCGAAGGTGCCGTCGTACGCGAAGTACCGCAAGGCCTACGGCATCCCCGCCCCGCAGCGCGGCCCGCGCTGCCTGGTGTGCAACGACTCCCGGCGCATCCCCGGCACCGCCATCTCCTGCACCGAGTGCTCCCCCACGGCCGCCGGCGCCCCGAACCCGGCCGGGCAGGACGCGACGCCCCCCGGCGGCGGTGTCGTCAACCGCGGCGGCGTCGTCGGGGACGTCGTCAACAACGGCGCCAGTGCCCACGCCAGCCGCCTCACCGACCAGATCGGCCGCGCCACCGCAGGGCGAGGACACAGCAGCGTCGCCAACACCGGCCGTATCGGCAACGTCCAGAACAACCCCAACTGACCGGCCCTCGAGGAAGGAACCCCGCCGTGCTGACCATCGCCCCGATCCTGCTCCTTGCCCTGGCCGTCGTCCTGCTGGTGCGCAAGGGCGGCATGCGCTGGTGGCACGCCGCCACCACCGCCCTGTTCGGCTACTACCTCGCCTCCACCTCCATCGCCCCGAACCTCGACTCCGGCCTCGCCCAACTGACCGGCTGGGTCGGC
This sequence comes from Streptomyces sp. RKND-216, assembly GCF_004795255.1. Lineage (NCBI taxonomy): Bacteria > Bacillati > Actinomycetota > Actinomycetes > Kitasatosporales > Streptomycetaceae > Streptomyces > Streptomyces sp. RKND-216. The sequence continues at coordinate 19,712 of NZ_SSBQ01000001.1, forward strand.
AGCATCCAGCTCTGACCGGCGCCACCGCACCACCGACCCCGAAGGAGCGCCCATGGGCGTCAAGTACGTCATCTCCGAGCCGCCCGGCCCGACCTGGTGGGCCCGCAACAAGGTCGTCATCACCGCCGTCGCCGCCCTCGCAGCCGGCATCTGGATCGGCGGCCAGGGCGACGCCGCGACCTCCGACGGCCCCCGCCCGCAGCCGAGTCCGACCGCCACCGCCTCCGGCAGCTGACCGGCCGCTGCCGCCGGCCCCGGGCAGCCACGGCGACCCGGGACCGGCGGGGGCACCCCGGCCCCACCACTCGACACCGAAGGAGCACACCGTGCCGAACGTGCTGACCGACCTCATCGCCCGCCTGCAGGGCAAGACCGCCGCCTACGACACCACCGAAGACGTCGCCGCCCTGCTGCGCGACCAGACGGTCCGCCTCACCGGCCGCGCCCTCGTGCACCATGCCGGCGCCGCCCGCCTGGCCGACGAACTGGCCTACCAGCCCGGACTGATCGACCTGCGCGGCGAGCAGCTGGACGGCGCGCTCTACCTCCAGGCCCTCGCCGACGCAGCCCGCGCGCACGGCCACCGGCCGCTCGCCGACCGGCTCCAGGACGCCGCCGTCTCCGCGCGGGAGACCGCCGCACTGGTCTCGATCGCGGCCCACGCCACCGTCTCCGCACACGGCACGCCGGTCACCGAGGCCGCCTGACCAGCACCAACACAAGTAAGCAAACTAAATATAGGCACATGCTAGACAGGCCCATAAAAAGTAGGCATCATGAAGGTGTCGGCCCCACTCGGGGCCGGCAGAGAGGGGAAACTCCGTGCTCGCAACCACCACCGCCAGCCCCGCCACCGGCCGCGGCTTCAAAGTCCGGCGCATCACCGCCGAGGCGCTCCCCCGCGTCGCCGACCTCATCGACCACCTCGCCTTCCTCGCGATGATCGGTCTCGCGGTCACCTCGATCGGCAACCTCGGCCCGGCCTGGGCGCAGCTGAACGACGGCGCCTTCACCGTCGCGGTGTTTGCCCTCTTCGGCGCTTCCCGGTTCGTCGAGGGCCTCTTCACCTCCGTCTCCGATGCGCTGGACCCGGGCACCACCGACGGTGATCCCGCCCACCTGGCCGCGTGCGTGCTGCGCGGCCTGGCGAGCGACCTCGACAACGGCGCCGACAACGACGACGTGCGCATCGCCATCCAGGACAGCCGCGTCCTTGCGGAGGCTGGCGACCTGCTGTTCACCCTCGCTGTGAATTACCGCGCCAGCGGTGATCCGGAGCCGTCCGCCGCGTTCGGAACCGCCGCTGACCACGTCTACCGCGCCGCCCGCGAGCTGGGCGACAAGCAGGTCTGACGCCGCCCTGGGGCGGCCGCCATCCCGGCCAAGGACACGGCCGGCCGCCCCGGGCCCTCCCCACCCACGCGCACCACTCGACGAAAGAAGGAGAAACCCCTCGTGACGACCACCCGGAGCATCGCCGCCGCGAACGACGGCCCCGTCACCATCGACGCCACACTGCTCGGACACGGCGGCCGCGTCACCGTCCACGCCGAAGCAGGCTGCAAGCGCGCCACCCTCACCATCTCCACCCCGGACGAGTCCGGCCCGGCCGCCGACGCCGTGCGCGACGCCGCCCTCAAGCAGCACAAGGACAGCATCAGCGCTCGCATCGAGGGCCACGGCGGCATCAGCAGTGGCGGAACCATCGTCACCGGCGGCGGTCACCGCATGCAGTTCACTCACAACTCCGGCGTCATCATCGGCGGCAACTCCGTGGTCGGGAACGTCGTCAACGGCAGCGACGTCGTCATCGTCGGTGGACGCGTCGTGTCCGGCGGGAACGTGGTCTCCGTTGGTGGCAGTTCTCCCATCGAGGTCACCGCCACTGTTCCCCAGGGCAGCAGCGTGGCCGCGCGCACCCAATCCGCCGACGTCGACACCTTCGGCAGCCTGAAGACGGTCGGCGCCAACACCCAGTCCGGCGACGTCCGTGTCGGCCGCGCCGGCACCATCGAGGCCTCCACCCAGTCCGGCGACATCCGCCTGGAGCGCACCGACGTCGTCACTGGCAAGACCATGTCCGGCGACATCACCATCGGCGACTTCGGCGGCACCGCGAAGCTCAACACGATGTCGGGTGACATCCGCGTCCACGCCACCGCCGGCGGCAACCTCGCCGCCCGCACTATGTCCGGCGACATCGACGTCACCGCCACCGACGCCGCTCTCGCCGACGACCTGGACGTGCAGACCAGCAGCATGTCCGGCCGCGTCCGCACCCCGCGCCCCCGCCCCGGCACCACCGGCGTGCGCCGCCGCCGCTGACCGGCTGCCTGTCCTCCCCCGGCCACCACGGGGGCGGGCGGGGAGCCGGGCCAGGCCCGGCTCCCCGCGAGAGCCGCACCACCACCCACTACGAGGGGAGACCCACATGCCCGAACACGGAAACGCCACCAACACACCCCAGCGCGCCGCGCAGTTCCAGGACGGTGACCTGCTGCTGTACCGCGACCCTGAGGCGTACCTGACCGGCGCCGAGGACCACACGGTCGTGTGCCGGGTGGACGTGCACTCGCCCACCGACGTCGAGGAAGCCCACTACGGCCGGTCAGTACCAGTGCGAGTCATCTCCTCGGGTGAGCGGCTCCACGCGCCGCCGGCGTTCGTGCGGCGCATCGACCCGGCCGAGGTCATGCGGACCATCGACACCGCCCCGCTCCACGGGGACGTGTCGGCTCTGGAGTCGGCTGCGTCGGCGTGGCTGCGACAGCAGCCCAACGGCCGGGACTGACCGGCTGCCTGTCCGCCCCCGGCCACCACGGGGGCGGGCGGGGAGCCGGGACAGCCCGGCACCGCACCGAGAGGAGAAACCCGATGCCCAAGGACGACAAGCAGTGCCAGCAGTGCCTGGAGCACGCCGAACTGCACAAGGACCTCTTCGGCTTCAGCGCCTTCGGCAAGAAGGAGCCCTGCAAGCAGTGCGAGGAACACCTCGAGCTGCACGCCAGGGAGCGGCGGTCGTGGAGCTGGTTCTGACCACCCATCGCTGACACCCACGGGCGGCCGCTCCGGTTCGCCTATCCCGCACCACACGAGTCGGCCCCACCAGGGCTGGCAGAGAGGCGACACCGTGACCGAGTCCATCCGATACACCGCTGACGTTCTGGTCATCGACATCGAGGGCCGCGTGCTGCTGATCGAACGAGGGTGGCCGCCGCACCAGGGTCAGTTGGCTCTGCCGGGCGGGCACGTGGACCCGGGCGAGACCTCCCGGACCGCCGCCGCACGGGAACTGCTGGAGGAGACCGGAGTCCAGGTCCGCGAGGACGAGCTGACCCTGGTCGGCGTCTACGACGGCCCGGACCGCGACCCGCGCGGCCGGTACGTCACCGTTGCCTACTCCGTCTCCGTCCCCGCCAACACCACCGCGCAGGCCGGGGACGATGCCGCCGCCGTGCAGTGGATGCCGCTGGACGCCCCCGGCGACCTCGCCTTCGACCACAACGAGATCGTGCACGCCGCATGGCGCCAACAGGTCGCCGGCGGCTCCGACAGCGAGTTCGCTGCACAGAACGACACGGGCCGCTGACGCCCCGGGGCGGCCGCCATCCCGGCCAAGGACACGGCCGGCCGCCCCGGGCCCTCCCAACCGCTCCAACCGGAGCAGGAGGAGAACCTCCATCCTCCCCGATCCGAAGGAGCAGCACGATATGGCCCCGAAGAAGAGCCCTCACCCCGACAGCGTCGCCGCGGCCCAGCAGCGCCTCGCCGCCGCCAAAACCCGGCGGGACGAGACCAAGACGCAGGCCGACTGCGACTTCTGGAACGAGGTGGCCGCCGCCATCGACGGCGGCGAGCTGCTCCAGGCCCAGGCGTGCGAGGCGATCGGCTACGGCCGCGAGTACGTCCGCCGCCAGCTCCTGGAGCACAAGACCGACTGATCCGAGCGGGTGCCGCCCGGCCCGAACACCGGGCGGCACCCCACCCGCAGAGAGGACCCTGATCGTGCGGCTGATGCCCTGGGCACCCCGAGCCGAACGCCGGCGCTTCAAAGGCGCCCGTACCCTCGCCGACCTCGCCGACCTGACCGTCCGCGAGCTGGAGGCCGGCCACCAGCTCGATGTCGAGACCCTCCCGCTGATCCCGTCCCTGACCGCCGCCAACCAGGCCGGGCTGGTCACCACCTGCTCACAGCCCGGCGAGAGGGGCACCGGCGCCGACGGCCTGTGGTGGGAGCAGCGCGCCGCCCTCGAGGTCTTCACCGCCGACCGCGACCTGTGCCAGCGGATCAAGGCCGCCGCCGTCAGCGCCGAGCTGATGGTCGCCGCCCACGACCCCCGCACCGGAGCGACCGACGCCCCGGTCCTCATCACCACCCGCGACGGAGATCCGTACACCGACTTCCCCGTCCAGCTCACCCCCGAGGAACTGCGCAACAACTGGCCTGGCGCCCACCGCCACGCCCTGTCCGCCGCCGCGAATGCCGTGCACCTCGTCATCTACGCCTTCGAGTACGGGCCCACCGGCCAGCGGCTCTGGCCGTTCCTGGACGAGATCACCGGCCGCATCACCCCAACCGCCGCGGACATGGACTGCGTCGACTGCGGATGCACCGCCGCCTCCCGCTGCCCCGGCCCCTGCTGGTGGGTCTGGACCGCCGGCACCACCGCCGAATGCAGCACCTGCCGCTACGGCGACAGCCGCCCGGAGCCCGACGAGCCGGACGAGAACGAATGCGTGCTGTGCGGCGCCCCCTTCCACCACAGCGGCGACTACTGCACCCCCGCGTGCCGGGCCGCCGACCGGCCCGGTCTCAACGAGGACGGCAACTGGCCCGCCCCGGCGCTCACGCCGCTGCCCGCGCCCGCCTCCTACAGCGACGAACCGCCCTTCTGACAGCCCCCGCCCCGGGGCGGCCGCCATCCCGGCCAAGGACACGACAGGCCGCCCCAGGGCCCCTCCCTCCCCGCAGCACCCGACCGAACAGGAGACTCCTGATGCACGCTCGCGCCGCGCGCTTCGCCGCCCTCTACGCCCTGATGCGGGCTGCCGCCGATCTGGGCGACCACTGGATCCAGTCCGACCACTGCGCCCGCACCAAGGGCGCCACGAACGCCGCGCCGGTCACCGCAGACGACGGCACCACCCACGGCACCGCCGCTGGCCGGAAGGCCTGCGCCTGGCACTGCACCACCTACACCGCCACCCAGGTTGCCGCCCTCCTCATCGGTTCCCGTGTCCTGGGGCTCCGGCTGCACCCCGGCGCGACCGCCGCCGCGCTCGCGGTTTCCGGCCTGACCCACTACGCCGCCGACCGCCGCGTCCCCGGCGGCCTCCTCCAGCGCGTCGCCGACGCCACCGGCAAGGGCAACTTCTACCGGCTGGCCGGCCACGGCATGAACGGCTCCTACGCGCTGGACCAGGCATGGCACCACACCTGCGAGACGGTGGCCGCGCTCATCGCGGCCACCAAGTGACCCGGGTGATGACCGCCATGACAACCACGCTCGCCCCGGCCGTGCCGCGCACGTTCCGCTCCGAGAAAGCGCTCGCCACCGCCGTCGACGCCGTGTTCGCCGACGCCCTCGCCCAGGAACTCGCCGACGCCCTCGCCGACGACGCCCCCGGCACTGGGCGGCCGTTCGGCCTGCCGACAACCGGCGTCCTCATCGCGCAGGCCGGCATCGCCACCGGCCCCGCGGCGCCCGACCCGCGCTCCCCCTCCCCCGCCGTGCAGGCGGTACGGCGCGGCGCCGCCGTCGGCGGCCGGTGGGCCGGGCGCGCTGCCTGGTGGCTGCTGAAGACCGCAGCCTGTGCCACCGCCGTCCTCACCCGCGAGGCCCTCGCGATCGGCTGGCAGATGGTGTTCGGCACCGCCCTGCCCGGCACCGCCCGACCCGCCGAACTCGAGGCGGTCCCGCGGCCGACGGCGAGCGCTTTCCTCAAGGCCACCTCCGACCGCCTGCAGGTCGCGGGCTGGTCCCAGCACGCGCTGCACACCGCGACCGGCAGCTGCGTCCTGGGCGCCGAACGCGACCTCATCGCCGACGGCGCAGGCACCCGCCGCACCGCCACCCGCGCCAACGGTCACCTGTGCGCCGTGACCGGCGCCTGGTCCGTCTCCGCCTGGAACGACGCGCTGGCCCGCCGCGAGGACCAGGTCCACGCCGCGCTCCTGGCCGCCGCCGCCCGCGCCCGCGCCGCCGGCGACTGACGCGCTGCCCGATCCGCCCGACCCCGCACGCGGGCGGTGAGGGGAGCCGGACAGCCGCCCGGCCAACCCGACACACAAAGGAGGTGGACGCCATGACCTGGTGGGAGATCACCATCCCCACGCTCACCGCCGAGCAGCAGCACGGCGTCCAGGTGTTCACGTACCCCGAGACCGCGTTCCGCGTCTCGGCCGAAGCCAGGCAGCAGGCCGCGCTCGACGCCATAAGCGCCGACGCGATCCGGCACCGCCGCGGCGCCCAGGTCGACCTGGCCGCCATCACGGTCAGCAGCAGGCACACCGTCTGACTGCGCCCCGGGACGACCGCACTACCGCCAAGCAGACCGGCCGTCCCGGGCCCACCCAACCCGCATCACCGACACGAGAGGGCCCCACCATCATGGCTCAGCTCACCCACCCCCCGGCGCAGGCCGCCGCCATCATCCGCAGCATCGGCCAGCGCCGCACCCTTCCCTCCCTCACCCGCAGCTACCTGTGCGCCCCCTGCGCCGTCTCCTGGGCCGGCGACGAAGCCGACTGCTGGAGCTGCGGAAACCCCGCCAGCACCGAGTACACCCGTCGCGACGCCGCCGCTCTCGTCCTGTGCGCCGGCACCCAGCCCCGCCGGGGAGGTGCCGCCGCATGAGCGCCGACGTCCTCCCCCTCGACGTGATCCTCGGCCCCGCGACCGCCGCCGCCGTACTCCAGCAGCACGCCGACGCCATCGCCCACGCCGACCACCTCCCGCCCTCCACCGCCCTGCGCCTCGCCTGCGAGCGCGGCACCGATGGCGACCCCCTCCTCCTGGCGGCCCCCGGCCAGATCTGGTCCCTGCGCCCCGACGTCGCCCTCGACGACGCCCCGGCCCGCCGCCTCGCCGTGCACCAGCGCCTCGCCGCCCCGCCCCGCGTCCGCGTCACCTCCCTCGACGATGACACCGACGGCCAGGCCGACGAACTCCTCATCGAGGTCCTGGAGATGTACCGCCTCGACTCCTGGACCCCCGTCGACGCGCTCCTTGAAGGAGGAACCCGATGAGCGACACCACCCACGCCCCCTCCCCGACCTGCTCAGCCGTTGCCGCCCTGATCGGTGACGCGAAGCCGGCCACCGACCGGCTGCTCCGGCAACTTGCCGAGTCGGTCCGCGACGTGCGTGAGCACGACCACCCCTCGCAGAACGAAGACCTGTACTGCTCGAACCTCACCTCTTGGATGGGCGACCGCACGGCCGTCGTGCTGCGACGGCTGCTGGACGCGGAGGCCCAGGTCGCCGAGCATGAGGCCGCACCGCTCCCGTCATGGGTGCATCAGCTCGGTGACGAGCTGGGCGACTTCCTGTCCGACCTGGCGCCCGCCGCGATCTCGTACTACGACCCGGAGACGCCGGACGCCCAGGTGCTGGCCCGCGTGGAGCGGGCGTTCGCGGTCGGGCGGGACCGGGCGCGGGAGCGGCTGGCCGACCGGCGCGGCGAACCCGCCTGCGACACCGCGCCCGGAATCACGGTGTACCGCGCGTCGTACGACTCAATCGCCATGGGCCTCTACACCACCCGCGAAGCCGCCCGCGCCCACTGCGAGGCGTACGTCCGCCGCGAGGTCGGCGACGAGGTGATCCTCGACTGGGTGCCGGACGACAGCAGCGAGGACGCGCCCGAGGAGCTGTGCACCGGCTACGACGCCGAGTGCACCGGCTACATCGTGACGCCGCTGACCGTGGCCGCCGCCTACGACGAGGAGGCAGACGAGTGACCACCCGCCTTGCCCCGTTCCCGCCGCTCACCGGCCGCGAGCCGTGCCGCCGCGACGACGTCGACCCGGACCTGTTCTTCGACGCCGACAGCACCGCGATCACCCGAGCCCGCCGCCTGTGCATCGCCTGCCCGCTGCGCACCGCCTGCCTCTCCTGGGCCCTGGATCACCCCGCCTGGACCACCCACGGCGTCTGGGGCGCCACCACCCCCGAACGCCGTGACGAGCTGCGCGTCGAGTTCACCACCAACAGCGAGAAGGGCAACGCCGCATGACCACCACCGACACCCGCACCGCCGCGCTCACCGCCCTGCAGAACGGCCGACCGATCGCCGACATCGCCGCCAAGACCGGGCTGAGCACCGGCCAGATCGCCGCCCTGGCAGAGGCCGCCGGCGCCACCAGCGAGCACGCCCGCACCGCGCTGCGCGACCTGATCGAGGCCCTCGCCTGGGGCGAGCAGCACGACACGAAGAAGGCACGCAATCTCGCCGCCCGCGCCCGCCGCGCCCTGACCGACCTGGTGCAGCTGAGGCATGAGGAGACCGCCATCGCCCAGGCCCGCGAGGAAGTCGCCGCGCTGAAGAAGCAGCTCGCCGACGCCGAAGCCAAGCTCCGCACCGTACGCACCGGTGGCCGCACAACCGCGCCCGCGACCGCCGCTGCCGGAGACGGCGCCCGCACCCGGGAGGAGCGCCGCGCCATCCGCGAGTGGGCCCGCGCGCAGGGCCACCAGGTAGCTGACCGCGGCCTGCTGCCCAGCCACCTCATCACCGCCTACCGCAACCGCGCCTGACCGCGCTCTCCCGGCCGGGGCCGAACCGCCTTACCGGTTCGGCCCGGCCGGGCCCCGCACACCACTCCCCCTACACGAGGAGCAGCACATGAAGCTCACCATCGACCACACCAAGCTCGCCGACACCGTCGCCTTCGCCACCAGCGCACTCCCCGCCCGCCCGCCCGTGCCCGTCCTCGCCGCCGTCAAGCTCACCGCCACGGACGGCGAACTGTCCGTCGCGGCGTACGACTACGAGCTCGCCGCGACCGCCACCGCGACCGCCGACGTCCACAACCACGGCCAGGCCCTCGTCTCCGGTCGTCTCCTGGCCGACATCACCCGCACGATCCGGCAGGACGTCCACCTCACCACCACCGACACCCAGGCCATCCTCGAGGCTGGCACCGCGAACTTCACCCTGCCGCTGCTGCCGCTGGAGGAGTACCCGACCCAGCCCGACCTCCCCGCCCCGACCGGCACCGTCTCTGGTCGACTCCTGGCCGACGCCATCGCCCAAGTCACCCCGGCCGTCTCCCGCGACGACACCCTCCCCGTCCTGACCGGCATCCAGATCAGTCTCGACGGCACCGCACTCACCCTGGCCGCCACCGACCGCTACCGCTTCGCCGTCCGCACCATCGACTGGAAGCCCACCGACGGCGACCACCCCGTGCACCGCGTCCTCGCGCCCGCCAAGGCCCTCCAGGACATCGCCAAGGGCATGGCGGCCGCCGACGGCGACGTCACCCTCGCCCTCCCCGAGGGCGACCACACCATCGGCCTGACCACCGGCCAGCACCGCACCACCCTGCGCACCCTCGAGGGCAAGCTGCCCGACTACGACGCGCTGTTCCCCACCGAGTTCACCGCGACCGCCATCGTCGACACCGACGCCCTCACGGCCGCCATCAAGCGCGTCGCCCTGGTCGCGGACCGCAATACCCCCGTAAGCCTCTCCTTCACCAACGGCAGCGTCACCGCACAGGCCGGCACCACCGACGACGCCCAAGCCATCGACACCACTGACGCCACCCACACCGGCGACGACATCGACATCGCCTTCAACCCCACCCTTCTCCTGGACGGCCTCAAGGCCGTCGGAACCGACCGCGTCCAGCTCGACTTCACCACCCCGGTCAAACCCGCGCTGCTCCACGGCGAGGGCGCCCCCGACAGGGCGCTGCGCTACCTCCTCATGCCCGTACGCACCAGCTGACCCCGCCACAGTGACGGGCCGCCTTTCGGTGCAAGTGCGGCCTTTATTCCGGAAAGTGAGGTCAGAAATTTCTGACCTCACTTTCCGGGCGTCGCCCTGTGAACCCTGTCAGCCCACCCGATAAAGAAGGCCCCGACAGACAGCCTGTACGGCTCTCTGTCGGGGCCTCGCTACGCCTCAGGTGCCTCGGCGCCCAGCACGCTCACGGTCTCTCCACGGACCGCTCCGCGGCGGTCAGGCGCTTCGCCACCTTGTCGAACTGTGCCCGCACCTCCGCCAGCACCTCCACGGCGCGCTCTCCGTCTGCATCCTTCACCGTGGACGGCGCCAGAGCCGCATGCGCGCGCTGCAAGGCGCCCACCGCCCCCCTCAGCTCGGCAACGCTGTCCGGCTGCTCCCGCTGGCCACCTGGGAGGTCAGAAATTTCTGACCTCGCCGACGGGATCGCCGGAGCCGTCAGCGCCTTCGCCGCACCCGAGAGCATGGCCGCTGTCGGCCGCGTCTTCCCCTGAGCTTTCGCCTCAGCCGCTCCCGCCTCGACCACCTCGCGCGCCCGGTCTGTCCCATGCTCCCTGAGTACGGCGGACACCACTTTGCGCGCGGACGCTCGCGTCAGGAGCTGCGCCACGTCGTCGCCCAGGGAGCTGACCGCGCGGATACGAGCTGCGTCCTGAAGCAACTCGAAGATGTACTTGGGCTCTACGTCCAGCACCCCGGCAGCCCACTGGGCGAAGTTCGGAGAGCCCGCCACCTGATGTAGCTCGCGCTGCTGCGCGATCTCCAGCAGCGCGCCCTTGTTGAGGGTGACGAAATCCTCGGA
>NZ_SSBQ01000002.1:0-102500 GCF_004795255.1 Streptomyces sp. RKND-216
GAACTTTCGCCCTCGGGCGATCGTACGGTCGGTGTACGAAGCCGTCCCGCTCGTTGAGGCGTAGCCAGTGCGCGAGCTACCGTGGCTACCTGGCTTGGGAATGAGTGCCGGTTCTGGAGATTGGACATCTTCGAGCGCGGCCTGGCCGCTGCCCGGCAGTACCTCGCCCGAGAGGGACACCTGAGCGTGCCGAGGAAACACGAAGAGGTCCTCCACCCCACCGAGCCGGACGGCGCTCGTGTGGCTGTTCCGGCTGGGGGTATGGCTTACCAACCACAAGACCAGGCGGGCGAAGCTCAGCGAGGAGCGGCGAGCGGCCTTGGCCGGGCTCGGACTTCTTTGGGTGGAGTAGGGAGCCGTAGGGGTGATGCGGTCGCTCGGTATGCCGCCGACCGGGGCCCAGTTGCACTGTGCCGGAGGTGACACCCCTCGTCTGCGGCTGGGGGCAGCGGTTCATCTCGTGGCGCCTGATGCGCTGAACGGCGCACGCGAGCGTCGTTGCGGGCGGCCGGACAGGCAGCGGTGACGGTGGCTCTGCGGGACCTGGGGTTCGGGGCGGACAGCGGCGCCGGGGGTCGTCGCTGTCCGCCCGGCGCTCCGGGTCCCGCCGTCTAGGTGTATTGACCTGAAGCGTTGTTCACGCGGCGGATCGGTGGCTGTCCTCCGAGTGCGGTGTGGCACCGGTGATGGTTGTAGGTGTGCAGGAAGCTGTCCAGGGCTGCGGTGCGCTCGGTGTTGTTGGCGTAGGGCCTCAGGTAGGCCCATTCGTCGAGCAGTGTGCGGAAAAAAGCGTTCGACCTTGCCGTTCGTCTGCGGACGGTAGGGGCGGGTGCGCTTGTGGGTGATCCCGGCCGCGGCCAGCGCATCGCGCCAGAGGAAGGACTTGTAGCAGGCTCCGTTGTCGGTCAGGACGCGCTGGACGGTGACGCCGTGGCGGTCGAAGAACGCCTGGGCGCGCTGCCAGAAGCCGGCGGCGGTGGCTTTGCGTTCGTCGGGCAGGACCTCGCTGTGGGCCAGGCGGGTGTGGTCATCGACGGCGGAGTGGATGTAGCTGTAGCCGATCACCGGGTGGCAGTTCTTGCGCTGGGCGGTGGTGGCCTGCTTGTTGCGGTCTCCGGCGGTGCGTCCGACCGCCCGCCAGCCGCCGCCGTCGGGGATGTTGCCGAGCTTTTTGATATCGACGTGGACCAGTTCGCCGGGCTGGTCGCGTTCGTAGCGGCGGATGACCCGGCCGGTGGGGCGGTCGAGCCAGGCCAGCCGGTTCAGCCCGTGGCGGGCCAGGATCCGGTGGGCGGTGGAGGTCGGCAGGCCCACGATGGGGCCGATGCGGGCGGGCCCCAGCTTCCGCTCCTGCCGCAGCCGGCAGACCCGTTCCTCCACAGCCGCGCTGGTTCGGTGCGGTGTGGTCATCGGGCGGCTGGAGCGGTCCTCCAGACCGGCCTCGCCCTCGGCGGCGCATCTGCGCACCCACTTGTGTGCTGTCGGCCGGGAGACTCCCATCTCGGCGGCCACATGGGCCACCGGGCGGCCCGATCGGACACGGTCGACCAGCAGCCGCCTGCCGTGAACGGTCAGCCGGGCATTACGGTGGGACACGAAGACCTCCCTGCGGTGCAGTCCTAGACAGCTCCACCACAGCGGAGGTCTTCGCCATGATCAATACCCCCGAGCGCTAACAACGCTCGTGCTCAATACATCTAGGCGGCTGGGGTGAGTTCGGCTTGGCCGAAGAGGAGGGCGTAGCCGGTGGGGAGTTGGTGGAGGATGCGGGTGGTCAGGTGGGGGCCGGCGTGGGCTGTGACGGCGGCGAAGACGGAGCCGGTGTCCCAGCGGGTGGTGGCCAGGGGGGCGCCGGAGCGGGTGGCGAGGTCTTTGACGAAGGCCCAGCCGGTCAGTGGTTGGTTGTCGGGGATCTGTGCGGTCAGTATGCGTGCGGCCTCCAGGGGCAGGCGGGCGGCCAGGTCGACGCGTTCGTCGCCGGTCAGTTGGCGTCCGAATCCGGCGAGGACCAGGCGGACGGCTTCGTCGGCCTTTTCGCGGGTGGGGTAGGCGCCCTCGTAGCGGACTTTCTCCAGCATCTGCTCGTAGGCCTTCGAGTACGGCTGCTGGTGCCCTTGGGGTGCGCGTACGTCGGTGATCACTGCGGTGTTTGCCTTTCGTGGAGCCCGGGTGCAGCACCCCCGGGTGATAGGTGGTCAGGTGGGCTGGGGGCGGCCGAAGAGGAGGTCGTAGCCGGTGGGGAGTTGGAGCAGGATCTGCCCCATCAGGTCTGCGCCGGCGGTGTCGGCGACGGTGGACAGGACGGCGCTGACGTCCCAGGTCGCGGTGTGTTCGGTGGCGCCTTCGATCCAGGCTGCGGTCGCGCGGACGAACCGTTCGGGGGGTAGGGGTTCGGCGCTCTGCAGCGGGTTCAGCAGGATCAGTGCGAATTCCTCCGGCAGGCGTGCGGCGAGCTGGGCTCGGGTCTCGCCGACCAGGTGCGCGCCGAGGAGGGCGAGGACTACGCGTGCCGCCCGTTCCGCTTCCTGCACGGTCTGGTACTCACCACGTTCTCTGACGTGGTCGAGGAACGCTTGGTGTCGCAGAGTCATCTCGGCCGCCCCCTTTTTTCTGTTCGGACTGGCCAGGGGTGCGGAGGACGGGTGATGAGGGGGAGATCGGGTGCCTGTCCTCCGCACCGGTCCGGCCTGCTGGTGTCAGCCGGAAATCTCCTTGCGGCCGGAGCCGACGCCGACGGAGATCTTGCGGGGCTTGGCGCGCTCGGCGATCGGGATGCGCAGGGTGAGCACGCCCGCGTCGTAGTCGGCGTGGATGTGCTCGGTGTCGAGGGTGTCGGCGAGCACGATCTGGCGGGAGAAGGCGCCCAGCGGCCGCTCGGACAGTTCCATCTGCACGTCGTCGGCCTTCGCCACTGGTCGGCGCTCGGCCTTGACGGTGAGCATGTTCCGCTCGACGTCGATGTCGATCGCGTCCGCGGTGACACCGGGGAGGTCGAAGGCCACCACGTAGTCGTCGCCTTCGCGGTAGGCGTCCATCGGCATCGCCGAGGGCTTGGACCAGGTGCCCGGGCCCATCAGCTGCTGTGCCAGCCGGTCCAGGTCACGAAAGGGGTCAGTGCGCATCAACATTGTGAAACACCTCCAGCGGGTTGTAGGCAGTTGCTGCCAATGCGCTGCACTGACACCGTTGTAGCATGTCATCCAATGGATGACAAACATGATGTCGTCGATGTGATGACAGAACGAGGGAGGTGCCCGTGACCGCAGCAGACCAGCCGTCCACAACCAGCACCGACGCCCACAGCCCGGCGTCGTTCCTCGCCGCCGCGGCGGCCCTCGACGCCATAAACGATGCCCTGCACACAGCCCAGCACCAGGCCCCTGGCAGCCCCGGCACCGAGCCGGGCCCGGAGCAGGCCCTGACGTCCCTGATGCTGCTGCGGCAGGTCCGCGAGCAGCTCGCCGGATGGGAGACCGGCCTGATCGAAACCGCCCGCGACGCGGGCGCCAGCTGGGCCGACCTCGCCCGCCCCCTCGGCGTCACCAGCCGCCAGGCCGCCGAACGCCGATATCTGCGCGGCCGCCCCGGACCCGCCGGGACCACCGGCGAGCAGCGTGTGACGGCCACCCGCCAGGCCCGGGCCGCGAGGCGCACCACCGCCACCTGGGCCCGCGCCAACGCCGCCGACCTGCGCCGCCTCGCCGGCCAGATCACCGCCCTCACCGACCTGCCCGCAGCCGCCCGCGGCCCCCTCGACGAGCTCCACGCAGCCCTCGCCCACGACGATCCCGCCGACCTCATCACCCCCCTGACCGCCACCCGCCCCTACCTGACCGCCCACCACCCCGACCTCGCCACCCGCCTCAACACCCTCACACCCCCCTGACCCCACCCCCACCACCACAAAACACCCCACAAAACCCCACAGGCGGGGCTACCGCCTCATCCCCACACAAACACCCACCCCTAGATGGCGCAGGCACCGGGCGGCGAGCCGGCAAAGCCGAAGCAGTGGATGCGGCGGACGCTGCACGGCCGGGCCGGCTCCGCCAGTCCGCAGATCACCACCCGCAGAGCCTCCACCCGCACTTCCGTGCGGCGCAATCGTTTCGCGGAGCGGCGTCCTACTCGCCACACCTCCAGCGCCCGGGGGCGGTCCCGCCGCCACTGCCCCGGGCGCCCGCGCCTTCAGCCCGGCCACCGGCCGCTGGATCGATCGGCGTGACGGTTGAGCTGAGCCAACAGCCCGCGATTCACGGCACGCGCGGGGAGGCGTGCGAGCACGAGATCGCGGGGTTCACGGGGCAAGGAGTACTGGTATGACCTGTCCCAGTTCGCGTTCCCAGTACGCGGGGCTGTGGGTGCCTCGGTAGAAGTGGGTCGTGACGCGGACTCCGGCTTCTTTGAGGCGACGGGCCACGGCGCGGGACTCGTCGGCCATGACGGCCTCGGTCAGCGAGATCACCTCGTCCGGGTAGAGGGGGGCGAGGTCCGCCAAGCCGGGGATGTGGGGCCCGGCTCGGTGCCCGGTGCGTCGAGGGCGCCCGGGGTGCCGTCCCCGGCGGAGGTATGCGGCGCCGACGGAGTGGTGCTCAGGTCTTCCGTGCTTCACATGCCGCGGGCCGGGGAACCGGGCAAAGTCGACACCCTTCTCCCCGTCTCAGGAGCCTGTAATGATCAAGAAGCTGCATGACGCCGGTGTGCGCAGCGAGCACGCCTATACCGCTGGTCTTGTCTCGATCGCGCTGTCCGTTGTGTCGTGGGCGGTGTCGGAGAAGAAGGAGGCCGCCGGCCGGGACCGGGCGGACCGGTGGGGCATCTTCGTGGGCGAGTGGGCGCCGACGTTCTTCGGGCTCGGCCTGGCGCTGGCGCACTACGAGCAGGCCGACGGAACCTTCGGCCGCTGAGACAACCGGTCGTCGAGCCGGGGCAGGACACCCTGATGGGCCGCTACGAGCACAGCGCCAACGGTCGACGCCGACGGTGGCGCCTGTCTGCCCACCTCTCCGAGGCGGGCAGACCCGCCACGCCGCATGGAAGCGATGACGGCCGCGTCCTTGGCATCAGTCTTGGCCTCGCCGGGGTAGAGGTCGGCGACCCGGCGCACGGCCAGGCCGGGCAGGCACGCGACCTGGCAGCCCGCGTCCCGGGCCACGGTCAGGGGCAGGGCGCCGATGGAGGCGGGCTGGTCCACGATCACCAGGACGCTGCCGAACTTGGCCGTCAGTTCGTCCGGGACGGCCCGCAGCTTCGGTTCGCTGTTCGGCAGGGGCTTGTCGAAGACCCTCTTCCCGGACGGGGTCAGGCCGTGACCGTGATGGGCGGTCCTGCCCACGTCCAGGCCGAGGAAGACGCCCACTTCGTCGATGCTGGTCACCGTCCCCCCACATGTCGTCGATGGCATGCCGGCCTCGGACTTCGGGGCCGCACGCGCGCATCCACGCTATGCAGACCTGTCGCCCGCAGACGACCCGGTGCTGCACCAGCTCAGGCGACGGCCGGTCCTCTCATCAGCGTCTCCGACGGCACCCCCCGGGACCGGTGACACCACCCCCCAGGTCATACCAGCCTGGTCCCGGACCGGCGCCGGGCCAACCTGTGGGACGACCGGAACAACCGGGCCCGGGGTGTTTCACCCGCCGGTTGTTGCGGGCCATGAGGTTGTAGACGCTGGGGCCGGTACGACGAGGGCGGGTCCTTCAGCGGCAGGATGAGAACCGCCAAGTCACTCGTCCGCCGTCACAAAGGACCCGCCCGGTGTCCCACCGTAATGCCCCGCTCTCGGTCGAAGGCCGTCGTCGTCTGGTCCGCCGCTGTCAGGACCGTCCCATCGCCCACGTCGCTGCGGAGATGGGCATCTCCAGGGCTTGTGCCAGCAAGTGGGTGGGCCGGTACCGCCTCCACGGTGATCTCGGCCTGCTCGACCGGCCCAGCCACGCCACCGGCACCTGGGAGCATGCTGATGCCGATCCGGACGCGGGTGTCGATGACGAGACCTCCGGTGGACGCCGCCTTCACACGGTCCGGAGGGGCGGGTGGGCGGGTGCAGTGCGGTCATCAGCTCCAGACCCGTGACGGTGGTGGAACCGCGCGGCGTCATCACGCGGACCGCATACGGGCCCAGCTGCCGGGCCAGGTCCGACTGACCACCCTCGGTTCTGACCGGGTCCCGGGCCCGCCGTCATGGCCCGGGATCTCGCACGTCAAGGCGCCGGTGGGCCTGAAACCTGTGAGGGCCCAGCGGCGCCTACAGCCCGAGGACCTGCAGACCCCCTGTCCTCCCGGCACCGCCGACCGACTCCACCTCGTGGACACACCTGTCCGGGCGCTCCGTACGCTAGAGGGAGGAATCCCGCTGTCAACACGGCCGCCGCCCAGCGGCGCCACGGCCATTGGGCGTCAGCAAGTCTCGAAGAACTTTGCGGTGGCGTGTCGATACGGCCAGTCCCCGATCGTCGTCATGGTGTACGCCGCGCGCCAAGCACGGCTGAACCCGCATGGAGGCTGAGGACCATGAAGTACATGCTGCTGATCAACGCCGCCACGACCGACGAGAGCGGCGGCGCCGCCGGATGCGAAGTCGAGGACTGGATGGCGTACGACAAGGAGGTCCGGGACGCGGGCATCCAGGTCTCCTCCGAGTCGCTGGCGGACCTGGTCACCGCCACCGAGGTGCGGGTCGGAGCGGACGGCCGGCGCACCGTCACCGACGGGCCGTACGCGGAGACCCGCGAGATCCTGGGCGGCTTCTACGTCGTCGACGTGCCCGACCTTGACGTCGCCCTGGACTGGGCGGCCCGCTGCCCGGGGGCGCGCGGCGGTGGCTCGGTCGTGGTCCGCCCGGTCGCGGACTTCGGGCTCTGACGATGGGCAAGGCGGACGTGGGGCCCTCCCTGGAGGCCGTCTTCCGGGAGGAGCGCGGGCGGCTGCTCGCCTCCCTCGTCCGCCGCTTCGGCGACCTCGACCTGGCCGAGGAGGTCACCTCCGAAGCCGTCGAGGCCGCCCTCACGCACTGGCCGGCCCAGGGTGTGCCGGCCCGCCCCGGGGCCTGGCTGCTGACCACGGCGCGGCGCCGGGCGGTGGACCGGCTGCGGCGGGACCAGGTGTACGCCGCCCGCCTCGCCGTCCTTCAGGCGGAGGCAGACCGCGCGTCCGCGAACGCGACCGCGAACGGCACGGACGGCGAAGGCGGCCTGCCGGACGAGCGCCTGCAGCTCTTCTTCACCTGCGCACACCCCGCCCTCGCCGCCGAAGACCGTGTCGCGCTGACCCTGCGCTGCCTGGCCGGGCTCACCACGCCCGAGGTGGCGCGGGCATTCCTGACGCCCACGGCCACCACCGCCCAGCGGATCGTGCGCGCCAAGCGGAAGATCCGCGAGGCTCGCATCCCGTTCCGGGTGCCGGAGCCCGAAGAGCTGCCGGAGCGGCTGCCGGGGGTGCTGCAGGTCCTCTACTCCACCTTCACCGAGGGGTACGCGGCCAGTTCCGGCCCGCGTTTGCAGCGGCTCGACCTCGCCGAGGAGGCCATCCGGCTGGCCCGGATACTGCACCAGCTGCTCCCCGCCCAGCGGGAGGCCGCCGGGCTGCTCGCACTGATGCTGCTGGTCCACGCCCGCCGCGAGGCCCGTACCGGCCCGGACGGCGCACTCGTGCTGCTCGACGAACAGGACCGCGCCCGCTGGGACGGGGCGATGATCGAGGAGGGCCGCGGCCTCGTCGTCACCGCGCTGCGCGGCGGCCCACCCGGCCCGTACGGTGTGCAGGCGGCCATCGCCGCCCTGCACGACGAGGCCGCCGACCTCGCGTCCACCGACTGGCCACAGATCGTCGCGCTCTACAACGTCCTACTGGCACTCGACCCCTCGCCGGTCGTCGCGCTGAACCGGGCGGGCGCGGTGGCGATGAGGGACGGCCCGGAGGCGGGCCTGGCGCTGCTGGAGGAGCTGGCCGACGAACACCGGCTGCGCCGGCACCACCCCTACCCGGCCGCCCGGGGCGACCTGCTGCAACGCCTGGGACGCCGCCCGGAAGCCGCCACGGCCTACCGAGAGGCCCTCACCCTGGCCGGCACCGAACCCGAGCGCGCCCACCTGCGGCACCGGATCCGGGCGGTGGAGACGCCGCCCGAAGCGGGCTGACAGCCGCAGTGCGGACACCGAATGTCGTGGCTCCTAGGCTGCGGAACTGAGCCATCGAACACCTCCACCAACGGCACAAGAGCCTGTCCGTCGCGGCCAACCCGCTCCCCACCCGAGCAACGGCCACTGCGAAAACGCCCAGGGCCTACGAGTCCTGACACCCCGGCAGACGTCGCTGCCGCGTCAGTCGCCCGTACGGGTCCGGACTCCCCCACCGTCCAGCGGGACGCCCTGGTCGGCCGACACGACGCCTCGTGGCCGGGAAGGGAGCTTCGCGGCCGGAATCGCAGGATGCCGTTGCGGGGACACCGCCGAGCGCGGGCTGCGCAGCGACGCCTCCGGCCCCTGCCGTTGCCGCAGGCGGCCGGCGAGGTGCGCCAGGGCGTGCCAGCGGCGTTCGCTCACCAGCACCATCTCCGTGGCGATCATCGCCAGGGAGAAGAACGGCAGCCCCATCAGGACCGCGATGCCGCCGTGCAGCCCGATCCCGCCGAGAACTGCGAGTCCTCTGGTCGTGCGGTTCAGCAGAAGGAAGGGGAAGGCGATCTGGAAGAACACCGTTCCATAGGTGAGAGCGGTGATCAGCGAGGCGTGCGTGTAGAGGAGCTCGGACAGCCCCGGCCATGGTGAGAATTCGGCGACCCTGAGCGTGTAGTACAGCGCGGTGCCGTTCTGCCACATGGACCCCTGCACCTTGAACATGGCGGAGGCGAGGTAGACGTAACAGATCTGAACGATGACGGCCACGATCGCAGTGTTGTGCAGCACGGTGCACGCTCGCCAGAGGGAGCCGTCGGTCGGGGCGCTGGTACCCGCCCGTCCCTGCAGCCGGCGGCGGCGAGCGTCCAGCGACCACACGGCGGAGCAGTCGGCCAGCAGCAGATAGACCAGAACCAGGCGGAGGACGTTGTCACCGCCGTCCACCACAAGCGGGTTGCGTTCGTGCCAGGACACCACCAGAACGAACAGCACCGGGGTGACCAGTCGGGTCCGCCACCCGAGGGCGAAAAGGAGAGCGGCAGCCACGGTGGCGGCGAGCAGCAGGGTGCTCCACCATGCGCTGTCTGACAGCGTGAAGAGTGTCACGGCCCCAGCGTCGGTGAGGTACCGCTGCATCAGCTCGGGGGTGAAGGGGGATTGGGTGCCCCAGATCCGCTGCCATTCGTTGAGGCTGCTGAGGAGGATGCCGAGGATGGCGAGTCCGTAGCCGACGCGGAGCGCGGCCAGGCCGTGCGTGGCCCAGCGGCGCCCGGTGGCCGAATCGTAGAGGGCACCGGTCTGTGCGCGCAGCCGTGCCGCGGCACGCGTCATCTCTTCGCGCAGGGCCTCGCGAGCCGCCGCGCTCATGCGCTCCTCACTTCCTCGGCGTCCCACCAGGGCAGGGTGCGGTAGGCGACTTCGCCCATCCCGGGGTCGTCCCGCTGGGAGAAGCGCGGGAACGTGTGCTCGACGACGCGTAGTTGTACGGCCTCGATGTGGATCGGTGTGCCGTAGCGGCGCTGGAGGCCGTCGAGGGCGAGGCTGCCGAGCTGGTCGACCGTGCGGTCGTAGAACCGTGCCAGTACGGGCGGGGTGTCCGGGCCGATGCGGACGTCTGCCTCGGCCGGGGGGTTCGGGGCCTCTTGGTCCTTGCGGCCGGTGACCGGGGCTCTGGTCTCCTGTGTCTTGGGGCCCGCCCCGGTCTTGGTGAGCTGCCGGACGGCCTCGTCATACATCTGCAGTGCACCGCTCACCTGACGGGCCGCGCGGCTGGGAGCGGCATGGCCTTCGACCATGTCGAGTTCCGGCGAGGTGAGGTCGAGGTAGGGCGTGATGGTGGTGCCGTCCGGTGTGCGGATCTCTGCCCGTGCGAGGACCCCGCGGTCGGTGTTGACCGGCTCGGGTGCGAACAGGTGCCAGTTCTGCAGGAAGTAGGGCTGCACGTATCCATCGATGAGGTTCTGGTACCGGTGGGACACCGGATTGGCCGGGGCGACATGCAGGAAACTCAGCGTGAAGTGGACCAGCAGGGCGCCCACGGCGGTCACAGCCAGGGCGGCGACGGCTCGTTCCCCTCGTCTGCCCGCGGTGCGGGGACGGGCACTCATACGGTTGTTCTCCTCTCGAAGGGTGGCGCCTCAGGGACCGAGGCGGGAAGAGCCGGGTGCGGAGCCCCCCGGGACAGGCTGCGCTCGGGCGCACACCCTGCCCCGGGAGCCGACATGGCCCTGTACCGTCAGTCGAAGAGCGTCTCGCCCGCGGTGTCCTCGGCCTGCGGCGTGGAGACCCCGGCGATGGCGCCCCGAGCGGCGTCCACGGCCCCAGCGCCGAGTGCGCCTGCCGCTCCTCCGACCGCCGCCGACGCCATGTCCCTGCCCCAGGCGTTCGGGCCCGCGGGGGCATCGAAGGCCCGCTCGTCGACGAGCTCGGCGTCGGTGGGCGTGGAGACTCCGGCGATCGCACCGCGAGCGGCGTCCACGGCCCCAGCGGCGACTCCGCCCGCGAAACCGGCCGCCGCGGCCTTGCCCATGTCGCTGGCCCAGGCGTTCGGGGCTTCGCCCGGGGCCAGGCCGGCGCCGTCGCCGGCTGCCGCCGCCGCGAAGGCCTGGCTCGCCGGGCGGGCGTCGGCGGGCGCGGCGGCACCCTTCGCATCGGCTGCCGCGGTCATGCCCAGAGGCCCGGTGATCAGGCCCAGCGAGCAGGCAACCACCGTGGTGGCCGTCCACAGTCTCTTGTTCCGCATGGGAACTCCTTCTGGGTGGGGAACACGGATGACGCAGGCGGTCGTGACGCGTCCGGACACGCCGTGGGCCGCCCGCAGCCCACCACACTCCCGATCACCCGGCCCGACGAGAAGAGCGCACCGGCGGCCACAAGCGGCCATTGCCGGATCCGGACACAGGCGCGGCGCCCGGTTCGGCGTGCGGCGGGCACCGCCCGCTCCCGGCCCCGGCAGTTCCCTCAGCCGGCGGCACATGGGGTGCGTTGCCGTCTTGTACAACCGGCAGCCCACTGTGACACTGCGGGTGCGGAACTGGTCACTGACGGTGCCGCACGAGATGTTCCTCGGCGGGGGCCGGGAGCCGTTCTTCGAGAACGGCGGTTCCAAACAAGTCGCTTGTCGATTCTGGTTACCCCGGAGGACACCATGCTGGACAGATTGGGTATCGGTGCGCTGGCGGAATCCGTCTACCGCACCGCCCTCGCCCATCCCGACCGCACCGCTGCACAGATCGGTACCCTGCTCGGTCTCGGGGAGGCCGAGCTGAAGAACGCTTTACGCACACTGGCCGGGGCCGGTCTCCTCGTGCGGCCGACCGGCGAGGATCTGTCGGAGCCCCCGGACCTCCGCCCGCCCCAGGACGCGGTGCTCACTCTGCTACGCGAGGAAGAAGGCCGCCTGAAGCAGCGGCAGCATGTGCTGAGGCAAGCTCAGGACGCCCTGGAAGACCTGGTTCACGACTACGCATCCGCGCGCAGCCACCAGGTCGAAGCGGGTGTCGAGCTACTCCCGGATGCCACGGTGGCCACAGCGACGCTGTACCGACTCGCCCGTAGCGTCCGCCGCACGGTCCAGTCGATACTCCCCGACGACGGGTCGACCAGCGACGAACCGTCCTCGGGATTCCACCTGGACCGTGACGCCCTCGAACGGGTACCGGTGATCCGCACGCTGTGTTCACAGACTGCTCTCGAGGCCACGCACCTACGCCACCCGTGCGCGTCACTGACCGAGGCCCGGGCACAGGTGCGGACCGCTCCCGCCCTGCCGACGCGGCTCCTGATCCTCGACGAGCGGACGGCGGTGATACCGGCCGGCCCCCACCCGTCGAACGGCGCCTACCTGATAAACGGGACGGCGCTCGTGGCGCCGGCGGCCGCCCTGTTCGAGACCATCTGGTCCACCGCCCGAATCCGCCGACCAGAACCAGACGAACCACACAAAAGAGCCCTGTCGCCCCAGGAAGCGAGCACATCCGACACCGCCGCGCATCCCCCCTCACCCCTGCCACCACAGGTACTGGACACCCTGATCCTCTTGGCCCGAGGACACAAAGACGCATCGATCGCACGCCGCACACGCGTATCCACACGCAGCGTCCGTCGCCGCATCACCCAGGCCATGAACCTCCTGCACGCCGACAGCCGCTGCGAACTCATCGCAACCGCCGCACACCAAGGCTGGCTCCCACCCCCCGCAGCACGGCCAAACGACAGCGGTGACCTGCCTCATGCCCTGGGTTCCAGATGCGGTGGCTGACTGGCGGCCCTTCACGAAAGGCCGGCAGTCGTGCCTCGTCCTACGCCGTCATCTGCTTCGCGGCCCTGCAACGGGACCGTCGGTCTCCGGGCCCGGCATGACTGCTGCCCCCTGTCGCTCGAATGAGCTCGAAGGACCTGGGGTTGGTGTCACCGGGCCCGGGGGGTACCGCAGGAGACGCCGATGAGAGGACCGGCCGTCGCCTGACCTGGTGCAACACCAGGTCCTCCGCGGGCGACAGGTCTGCATGACGTGGATGCGCGCGCGGCCCCGAAGCCCGAGGCCGGCATGCCATCGACGACGTGTGGGGGCGCGCCGCCCCTATCGCCACCCTCCGCACCACCCTTCCGCACCGCGCTGCCGCTCGTCGGCCGCGGCGGCGCCATCGGCGCGGTGGATGGCGTGCCGGTGGAACGCGATGCCGGGCGTAGCGGACCACGGCGCGGCCAAGGCTGCCCTGTCCCAGTGGCTCTCCGCGGTACGGGCCGAGGAACGCCGGCGCAGGGTGCAGGTACTGGACGACCGGCCGCCGCATCTGGATACCGGCCTCGCGTGGCTGTTGGCGGCACTCCGCCGGCGGTCCCCGAAACCACGCACGCCAAGAGCGCGGCGACGGCCCCGGTTGATGCGCCGGCTGAAGGAGCAGAGGCCCCCCGCCCTGAGCCGGACGGGGCCTTGACGACCGCGGCTCACTGACCTGCCTCCGCTACGGAGACGGGCGAGCGCGGAGGAGCCGCCCTCAGCCCTTCGCGCGCGGACCGGCGGGGGTGGCGGTGACCAGGAGGAGTTGCTGGTACCCACCGTCTTCGGGCTGGAAGGGGCCGGTGCAGGTGATCAGCGTCAGGACGGGTGGCCCGGTGGTGCGGAAGACGCGGTCGGAGAGGGCGGTCTTGTTCACCGTGCGGCGCGCGGTGATGCGGTAGCGGGTATGGGTGCCGTCGTCTTGGCGGACGAGCAGCGGGTCGCCGCGTCGGACGGTGGCCAGGGCGGCCAGCGCCCCCAGCTCGCCGGACCGGGAGTCCACGTGCCCGACCAGGACCGCGGAACCGTGGCGGGAGCCCGGGCGGGCGCCGGGGCGGTACCAGCCGACGTCGTCGGCGTCGCCCGGAACGGCGAGGTCGCCTGCGGAGGTGACGCCGACCGGCACCACGTCCGCCCGTACATGCTGGTTGGGAAGCCGCAACCGCACCGGCACGCCCGGTCGTCTGCTGCCGGACGCCGCAGCGCCGCCGTGGCGACCGTCATGGCCGGCCGTAGGGGCGCGGCCGAAGTCGGACGGAGCCTGTTGCGGCGCCGCCGCAAGGACCAGCGTGGTGGCCGAGGTGAGCAGGGCGGCCACCAGTACCGCCCACCAGCCCACCGCGCGCACGGGTGGGCGCGGTCGGCCGGTGGTGCCGGGACTCTCCGGTCCCGGCACCACCGGATCCGCCTCGCAGGGCTGGTTCACCGCCTGCGGTGGGCCAGTCGGACGCCGGCGATCAGGGCTACGAGGCCCGCGCCCGCCGCAGCGGCGTACAGCGCGGCGTCGTCGTTCGCGACGGCCGCCCCCGCGCCGCCCGCGGACGGCGCGCCCGGCGTCTTCGAGCCGGTGGTGAGCGTCTGCACCTTGAGCGCGAGGTTGTCGTCCTCGGCGCTGCCCCAGGCGTAGACGATGGTCGAAGCTCCGTCGGCGAGGTCGAGCTTCGCCGGGCCGATCACCACCTCCCCGGTGCCGGCGAGCGTCACGTCGGCGTTGACCGTGCCCGCGGGTACCTCGCCAGTGGCCTCGCCGGGGTTCTTCAGGTCCTTGAAGACGGCCTGGCCGTCGGCCCGTACATCGACGGCCGGAGCGGCGGCGACGTGGCGCACGGTGAGCCGCGACTTGCCGTCGGGCACGGTGGAGACGTCGTTGACGTAGGCGTTCAGGGCCGGCTGGCCGCCCTCGCTGAGGTTCGCCGTCACCGAGGCGTTCGCCCCGCCCGGCACATCGATCTGCTTCTCCACGACGGGATCGCCGGAGGAGGGCGAGGTGCCCACCGCGAACACCTCGATGTCGTAGGACCCGGCCGGCAGCGTCAGCGGGTCGGTCAGTGTGCCGGGCTGGAAGTCCGACAGCAGCTCCTTGCCGTCGGCGTACACATCCACCGGCGTGCCGGGGATGCCATGGAAGACGGTGACCGTCGCCGCGCCCTCCGCCGGGGCGGCCGGGGCCACGGGCGCGAGAGCGAGAGCGAGTACTCCGGATGCGGCGAGCGTGCACGCGGCACGCACGATACGACTGCTCATATGACGTCCCTTCCTCACAGCCCTTCCGGCCTACCCAACCGGCTGGCAGTACGGCCAGCCTGCCGAGCCACCGGGGTCGACTGCTCCGGTCGTGAGCGGCTCACCGATCACGATCGAAGCAGCCCCGCCGGCACACAACCGGAAACGGCAGCAAACCCGCGCCCGGAGCAGAGAAAGGCCAGACACGGGCTCGGGAAAGGAACCGCGAAGCAGCGCCCCCCATTCAGGTGAACACCAAGAGCAAAACAGAACTATCGGGCTGCACGGCGGCATCGCGGTCCTGATGCAGCCCCCGTCGACCGGCCACCCCAAAGGGCTACGTGCTCACCCACGGCAACCTCTGGACCGGAAGCCACGAACACCGCGCCACTACCACATCCGCCCCCGTTATGTTTTCCGCGGTCCTGCAAGAGGGCCGCTGGCCTCCGGGCCCGGCATGACTGTTCCCCCCTGTCGAACAGATGACCTGGGGGGTGGTGTCACCGGGCCCAAGAGGCGCCGTCGGAGACGCTGATGAGAGGTCCGGCCGCCACCCGGTCCGGCGCAATGCTGGGCAGCTCGCGGATGGCAGGTCTGCATAACGTGGATGCGCGCATACGACACCGACGCCGAGGCCGGCACGATCAACTCACCCGGAGGGGTGCGATGTTCGAGATCGAAGACGTGGGCGTGTTCCTCGGCCTGGACGTCGGCAAGAGTGCCCATCACGGCCACGGGCTCACCCCGGCTGGCAAGAAGGTCTTCGACAAGCAGCCGCCCAACAGCGAGCCGAAGCTGCGGGCCGTCTTCGACAAGCTGGCAGCGAAGTTCGGCACCGTGCTGGTGATCGTGGACCAGCCCGCCTCGATCGGAGCCCTGCCCCTGACCGTCGCCCGGGACGCCGGCTGCAAGGTCGCCTATCTGCCCGGTCTGTCCATGCGGCGGATCGCCGACCTCTACCCGGGCGAGGCGAAGACCGACGCGAAGGACGCCGCGGTGATCGCGGACGCCGCCCGGACCATGCCGCACACCCTGCGCTCCCTGGAACTGACCGACGAGATCACCGCCGAGCTGACCGTGCTGGTGGGCTTCGACCAGGACCTGGCGGCCGAGGCGACCCGCACCTCGAACCGGATACGCGGCCTGCTCACCCAGTTCCACCCCAGCCTGGAGCGCGTCCTCGGCCCGCGTCTGGACCACCCCGCGGTGACCTGGCTGCTGGAACGCTACGGATCCCCGGCCGCCCTGCGAAAGGCCGGTCGTCGCAGGCTCGTTGAGGTGATCCGGCCCAAGGCTCCGCGCATGGCCGCCCGGCTGATCGACGAGGTGTTCGATGCGCTCGACGAGCAGACCGTCGTGGTCCCGGGCACCGGCACCCTCGACCTCGTGATCCCCACCCTGGCCGCCTATCTGGCCACCGTCCACACCCAGCGCCGGGCCCTGGAAGCCCAGATCAACGCCCTGCTGGAGGCTCACCCTCTTTCCGAGGTCCTGACGTCGATGCCCGGCGTCGGCGTCAGGACCGCCGCCGTCCTGTTGGTCACCGTCGGCGACGGCACCAGCTTCCCCACCGCAGCCCACCTCGCCTCCTACGCCGGCCTCGCCCCGACCACGAAGTCGTCCGGGACCTCGATCCACGGCGAACACGCACCACGAGGCGGAAACCGGCAGCTCAAACGGGCCATGTTCCTGTCCGCCTTCGCCTGCATGAACGCCGATCCGGCCTCCCGCACCTACTACGACAAGCAACGAGCCCGCGGCAAGACCCACACCCAGGCCCTCCTCCGACTGGCCCGTCAACGCATCAGCGTCCTGTTTGCCATGCTCCGCGACGGCACCTTCTACGAACCCCGCGTCCCCAAGGACGTCGAACTCGCCGCATGACCTCAGCAACCCTGAACCACCCCAAACCCGACAGGGGCGCCTTGACGAAAGACATAGAGGCACCCCCCCGGCGGTGACCGGGCAGACCGCGACAACACCACTGTTCCTGCCGCTGACACACATCCTGGGCCGCCATCCAGATCGCCTGCCTACTGGCACACATCGAGGCGGGACCCTGCCCGAACATCCAGCCGGACGAACTGCAGCCCAAGCTGCGGGAGTTCCCACCAACGTTCACGGCGGGGGGCGCCGTACCCGTCCGAAAAGATCCACAACACCGCACACACCACCACGAAGTGGACCGTGGGGCGTCGTGCGACCGGGCGGACCGGGTGGCGGTGCGGTTCGCCGAGGCGGCGCTGGCGCGGTTCCTCGGCACCGGCCCGGGGCCGGGGGTGGGCGTTCGCGCCGCGTGGGCGCTGTACGACCTGCTGGTGTACCGGCGAGTGCGCAAGAAGCTGGGCGGCCCGGCTGCGCTACGCCATCAGCGGTGGCTCGCCCCTGGACCGCCGGCTGAACCTGTTCTTCTTCGCCGCCGGAGTCGTGGTCTACGAGGGCTACGGGCTGACGGAGACGACGGCCGCGGTGACCCTGGTACCGCCTCTCGAGCCGCGGCCGGGCACGGTGGGGCCGCCGGTGCCGGGCACGGCGATACGGGTCGCGGACGACGGCGAGGTACTGGTGCGCGGCGGGATCGTCTTCGACTCCGACCGGCGGAACGCGGCCGCCACCGAGGAGGTGCTGGCGGACGGCTGGCCCGCCACCGGCGACCTGGGCGCGCTGGACGACGAGAGGTTCCTGACGATCACCGGGCGGAAGAAGGACATCCTGGTCACCTCCGACGGCAAGAACGTCTCCCCCAGCGTGCTGGAGGACCGGCTGCGGGGCCGGGCCACCGGTGGGGCAGTGCATGGTGGGCGACGGCCGACCCTGCGTGGCGGCGCTGATGACGCTGGAGGAGGAGGCGATACGGCACTGGCTGGCGGTGCGCGGGCGACCGGCGGAAACACCGCGTGCCCGGCTACGGGAAGACCCCGAGCTGCTGGCGGACCTGCAGCGTGCGGCGGACCACGCCAGCGAGGCGGCCTCGCGGGCGGATTCGATCCGGCGTTTCGTGTTCGTGGACGGCGAGTTCACCGAAACCGACGGCATGCGCGGCTGCGGCGCTGAAAGTCCGTCGGCAGGCCGTGGCGGAGAGGTACGCGAAGGAGATCGACGAGCTGTACGCGCGCTGACGAGGCGTCAGGCGGCGCCGCTTGGGTCGGGACAGCAGTCGTGGATCAGCTCGTGCAGGAGGGCCGGGGTCCGGGCGGCCGGTTCGGCAAGGGTGACGAGCCGGTCGATCAGGTGCCGGTAGAACTCGACTTCCTCGGGGTCCTCGGGGTAGCGGGCACTGCGGAGCTGCTCGAGGTAGGCCACGTCGGGCAGGCCGCTTTCGGCGAACCGGAGGAGGCTGACGGCACCGCCGCCGGTCACGAGCCCGCCGGTGTGCAGGGGCAGTACCTGGACGGTGACGTGCGGCAGACGGCTGACTGCGGCCAGATGGTGCAGCTGAGCGCGCAGGGTGTCGGGGCCGCCGACCGGGCGGCGGAGAGCGGCCTCGTCGACGACGGCCCACAGGTGCGGGGGATCCGTGCGGTGCAGGACGTCCTGGCGGCGGGTGCGCAGCCGGACGCGGCGTTCGCGCTCGGAGGTGCTGGTGCCGGGATGGCCGAGGGCGAAGAGTGCGCGGGCGTACTCGGGTGTCTGGAGCAGCCCGGGCACGAACTGGGGTTCGTAGGCGCGGATGACGGAGGCGGCCTGCTCGAGGCCCAGATAGGTCTCCAGCCAGGCGGGGACGATGTCGCGGTAGTCGTCCCACCAGCCGGGCCGGTTGGCCTGTTCGGCGAGGCCGAGGAGCACGGCACGCTCGGCGTCGTCGTCGACGCTGAAGATGGTCAGCAGGTCGGCGACGTCGCGGAGCCGGCAGCCGGTGCGGCCGAGTTCGACCCCGGCGAGGCGGGTGTCGGTGCTGCGGATCGCCTCGGCGGCCTCCTGCCGGGAGACGTACTGGGCTTCGCGCAGTTCGCGCAGCCGGCTCCCGAGGACCATGCGGGCCACGGCCGGTCCGGCCGGGGTGGTGGCATGGGTGGGCCGGGCGGTGCCGGCGGGGCTGGTTCTGGTGCCGTGTGTGCTTCGCATGGTCTCGCTCTCCGTCCACGAACGCCGCAACGGTCCACCTTGGTGTTCTGCCCCGCCGTGTCGCAGCGTTCACTTTTCCACAAGCACGGTCTTCGCGGCGCCCGTTGCCAATGTAGGGAACGGGGCAGTGTCTGTCAGCGGCGGGGTCCGGGGGTGACCAGGAGGTAGGGGCGGCGGCGGGTGTCGGTGTAGCGGTCGGCGTCCCAGCCATGGGTGGACAGGAGGTGGGCGCAGTCGTCGAGACCGTCGCGGCCCTGCCGCCGGTCCGGGTCGTCGTCGGCGGTGTGCCAGGCGACGCGCACGGTGCCGGGGTCGGCGTGGCGAGCGGTCACGCGGTAGCCGCTGCTGGTGCACCGTCCGGTGTCGTCCAGTGCGGTGGGCGGCAGGCCGGCGGCTTCGAGGGTGAGGGCGACGGCGTGGACGGGGCGGGCGCGTTCCCAGTCGGCGGGTGTGCCAGGGGTGCCGGTGAGGCGGCGAATCTCCAGGAGGGAGCGCCAGGCCCGGGTGGCGGCCTCGGGGTGACGGGCTCCGGCGTGCGGCGGGCCGTCACCGGTGGCGGGGGTGAAGCCGGAGGACGGTGTCCCCGGGTGGTGGTGGTCGGGGTCCGCGGTGGTGCGGAGCAGGCCGTCGCGGAGAGTGCGTCCGGCAGGGGTGAGGTAGTGGGCGCCGCGGGTGCCGTGGCGGCGGGCGAGGCCGAGGGCGGTGAGGCGCGCCGTGACGGCGGCGCTCGCGCGGATCTCGCCGGTGGCCGGGTCGGCTGCGGTGACCGCCCGGCGCTGAGCGGTTGTCAGCGGCGGGCGGCCGTGTCCCCGGCCGGGTGTGTCCCGGCCGGCGCGGGGCGGCGTCATACCGGCAGGGTACGGCGCCGCTGTGACGGGGGCGGGTCAGCGGACGGGGACGCCGGAGACCGTGCGGGAGATGACCAGGCGCTGGATCTCGCTGGTGCCTTCGAAGATGGTGTAGATCGCGCTGTCGCGGTGCATGCGCTCCACGGGGTATTCGCGGGTGTAGCCGTTGCCGCCGAGGATCTGGATGGCCTGGCCGGTGACGGACTTGGCGATCTCGCTGGCGTACAGCTTGGACATGGAGCCTTCGGCGGACTCGAAGGGCTTGCCGGCGGCGGCCATCCAGGAGGCGCGCCAGACCAGGAGGCGGGCGGCGTCGATCTGGGTGCGCATGTCGGCGAGCTGGAAGGCGACGCCCTGGTTGTCGATGATGGGGCGGCCGAACTGCTCGCGGGTCCGGGCGTAGTCGAGTGCCACCTCATAGGCGGCACGGGCGGTGCCGACGGCCATGGCGCCGACGGCGGGGCGGGAGGCCTCGAAGGTGGCCATGGCGGCGTTCTTCAGCCTCTCCCTGCCTCCGGCCTGGGGAACCCCCGTCTCGCTTCGCTCGCCACCCTTGCGGGCGCGTTCGCGGGCGCGGGCGAGGCGCTCGTCGAGCTTCTCCTTGCCGCCGAGGAGGCAGGAGCCGGGGACGCGGACGTCCTCGAG
This sequence comes from Streptomyces sp. RKND-216, assembly GCF_004795255.1. Taxonomy (NCBI): domain Bacteria; kingdom Bacillati; phylum Actinomycetota; class Actinomycetes; order Kitasatosporales; family Streptomycetaceae; genus Streptomyces; species Streptomyces sp. RKND-216. Next base: position 20,181 of record NZ_SSBQ01000002.1, read on the forward strand.
GACGACTTCGGCGGTGTGGGAGGCGCGGATGCCGTGCTTGAGGAACTTCTGGCCCTGGGAGAGCCCGGGGGTGTTCGGCGGGACGATGAAGGAGGCGTGGCCCTTGGATCCGAGTTCGGCGTCAACGACGGCGACGACGACGTGGACGTTCGCTATGCCGCCGTTGGTGGCCCAGGTCTTGGTGCCGTTGAGCACCCATTCGTCCTTGGCCTCGTCGTAGACGGCGCGGGTGCGCATGGAGGCGACGTCGGAGCCGGCGTCGGGCTCGGAGGAGCAGAAGGCGGCGACCTTGACGTCGTCGGCGTCGCCGTACATCTGCGGGACCCAGGTGCCGATCTGTTCCTCGGTGCCGTTGGCGAGGACGCCGACGGCGGCCAGGCCGGTGCCGACGATGGACAGGGCGATGCCGGCGTCGCCCCAGAACAGCTCCTCCATGGTCATGGGGATGCCGAGGCCCGTGGGGTCGAAGAACTGCTGGGCGTAGAAGTCGAGGGAATAGAGACCTATCTTGGCCGCCTCCTGGATGATGGGCCAGGGGGTCTCCTCCCGTTCGTCCCATTCGGCGGCCGCCGGACGGATCACATCGGCTGCGAACCCGTGGATCCAGTCGCGGACGGCCTTCTGGTCGTCGTTGAGGTCGAATGCGAATTCCGCCATGGCAGGCCCTTCCCGAAGCGTGTTACCTGCAGTAACAGGTCATCCCGCCGGACAGTCTGTTACCGGCGAGTAAGGGCTGTCAACTCACCCGCTCGCCGCCGCGCGGCCCCTCCCCCGCGGGTGTTACGTTGCGCAGGGGACCGGCGACGACGGGCGGGGAGAGAACGGCGATGGGCACCACACGGCGCGAGGACCGGCACGATACGGCCGAGCGCAGACGGCGGGAACTGCTGGAGGCCGCCGACCGGGTGGTGCTGCGCGACGGCCCGGGCGCGTCGATGAACGCGATCGCCGCGGAGGCGGGGATCACCAAGCCGATCCTGTACCGGCACTTCGGCGACAAGGGCGGACTGTACCGTGCGTTGGCGGTACGGCACACCGACGCACTGCTGGACGCGCTCCGCGGCGCCCTGGACGCCCCGGCCGGCCGCCGCGAGCGGGTCGAGGCGACCCTGGACACCTACCTGGCCGCGATCGAGGCCCGGCCGCAGGTCTACCGCTTCCTGATGCACCCGGCGGAGGAGACCACCACGGGCGAGCGCGGTTTCGACGTGGGCCGTCATTCCGCTCCCCTGCTGCGCCGGCTCGGCGAGGAGCTCGCCTCGGTGATCGCCGAACGGGTGGAGCTGGGCCCGGACGCCCAGCGGGTGGCGCGGGTCTGGGGGCACGGGATCGTGGGGATGATGCACGCCGCCGGCGACTGGTGGCTGGCGGAACGTCCGTGTTCACGGCATGAGTTGGTGCGGTCCCTGGCGGATCTGCTGTGGGGGAGGCTGGCCGTCGCCGGTGACGTGCGCGGCGGTCCCGGCTTCTGAACGCCCCTCCGTGCCGCGATTCGGGGGCAGTCGGCCTTCTCGATAGGCTTGCCCCCGACCCAGGCGCATTGGAGGACCAAGGAAGATGGCAGGGAACACGGAGCCGCTGACGCCGCGGGCGAAGCTGGCCGTGACGGCGGGACGGGCCGCGGCGGCCTTCTCGCGGGCAGCAGGCCGCGGCAGCGGATCGGTGATCGGCGGCAAGGTGGCCCTCAGACTCGACCCCGACCTGCTGGCACGGCTGGCACGGCACCTGGACGTGGTGCTGGTGTCGGCGACGAACGGCAAGACCACCACGACCCGGCTGATCGCCGAGGCGCTGCGGGCCGGCGGCGAGGTCGTCTCCAACGCGCTGGGCGCCAACATGCCGGCCGGGATCACCTCGGCGCTGGCGGGCGGGTCGTCCGCGCGCTTCGGTGTGATCGAGGTGGACGAGAAGTACCTGGCAGGGGTGGCCCGCGACGTCACGCCGAAGGCCATCGCGCTGCTGAACCTCTCCAGGGACCAGCTGGACCGCGCCGCGGAGACCCGGATGCTGGCGGAGCACTGGCGGGAGGGGCTGGCCGGGCAGAAGGCCGTCATCATCGCCAACGCGGACGACCCGCTGGTGGTGTGGGCCGCCTCCGACTCTCCTAACGTGGTGTGGGTCGCCGCCGGCCAGGAGTGGAAGGACGACGCCTGGTCGTGCCCCGCGTGCGGCGGTGTGATGCAGCGACCCGGCGACGACTGGTTCTGCGGCGAGTGCGGCTTCCGCCGCCCCATGCCGACCTGGGCCCTGTCCGGGGACCACGTGCTGGACCCGCACGGTTCGGCGTGGCCGATCAAGCTGCAACTGCCCGGCCGGGCGAACAAGGCCAACGCCGCCACCTCGGCCGCAGTGGCGGCCAGCTTCGGCGTGGCGCCGCAGGTGGCCCTGGAGCGGATGTACGCGGTGACGGCCGTAGCCGGCCGGTACGACGTGGTGTCGTACCAGGGTCGCGACGTACGACTGCTCCTGGCGAAGAACCCGGCCGGCTGGCTGGAGACGTTCTCCCTGATCGACCCGCCCCCGGCGCCGGTGATCTTGTCCGTGAACGCACGCAGCGCGGACGGCACCGACACCTCCTGGCTGTGGGACGTGGACTACTCGCGGCTGGCCGGTCACCCGATCTGCGTGATCGGCGACCGCAAGCTGGACCTGGCGGTGCGGCTGGAGGTCGCGGGCGTCGACTTCCAGGTCTGTCAGAGCGCCCAGGAGGCGGTGCGGGCGTGCCCACCGGGCCGGATCGAGGCGATCGCGAACTACACGGCGTTCCAGGACCTGCGCCGCGTCGTGGGCAACTGAGCGGGGCGAGGAGACGAGCATGGGTGACACGAGTCTGCGTCTGGTGTGGGTCTACCCGGACCTGCTGAGCACGTACGGGGACCAGGGGAACGCCCTGGTGGTGGAGCGGCGCGCGCAGCAGCGCGGCCTGGAGGTGCAGCGCATCGACATCCGCTCCGACCAGCCGGTGCCGACCTCGGGCGACATCTACCTGATCGGCGGCGGCGAGGACCGGCCGCAGCGGCTGGCCGCGGAGCGGCTGCGGCGGGACGGCGGGCTGAACCGCGCGGTGGACAACGGAGCGATCGTGTTCTCGGTGTGCGCCGGCTACCAGATCATCGGGCACGAGTTCATCAACGACCTCGGCAAGCGCGAGCCCGGCCTGGGGCTGCTGGACGTGACGTCGGGCCGCGGCGAGGCCGAGCGGTGCGTCGGCGACGTGCTGGCCGACATCGACGACCGGCTGGGGCTGCCGCAGCTGACAGGCTTCGAGAACCACCAGGGCGTCACGCACGTCGGGCCGAACGCCCGGCCGTTCGCCCGGGTCCGGCTGGGCAAGGGCAACGGGACCGGCGACGGCACCGAGGGCGCCTGGCAGGACACCGTCTTCGGTACCTACATGCACGGCCCGGTGCTCGCCAGGAACCCGCTGATCGCCGACCTGCTGATCAAGCTGGCGCTGGACGTCAACGCACTGCCGCCGGTGGACGACCGGTGGTACGAGGCGCTGCGCGGCGAGCGCATCGCGGCGGCGGTCCAGCCCGCCTGAGCCGCGCTGCGGTACGGCGCCGGGGCACCCGCGGAGCGCGCGGGTGCCCCGGCGCCGTCGCCTGCGGAGGGCGGTCCTAGTCTGGTGCGGGCGGATCGGTACGAACCGGGAGCGTAGGGATGGATCACGGCGGACACGGCATGACGATGGATCTGCCGCCGATCACACTGGGGCGGGCTCTGGAGTTCTCCGCCGACCCCTTCTTCCTCGTGGGCTGTCTGCTCGCGCTGCTGCTGTACGGCGCGGGCGTGGTGCGGCTGCGGTGGCGCGGCGACGCGTGGCCGGTGTCCCGGACGGCCGGGTTCGTGCTGGGCGTGCTGAGCGTGGGCCTGGTGATGTGCACCGGGCTGAACGAGTACGGGATGGTCCTGTTCAGCGCCCACATGGTGCAGCACATGATCATCAGCATGCTGTCGCCGATCCTCCTGCTGCTGGGCGCTCCCGTGACGCTGGCGCTGCGGGCGCTGCCCGCCGCCGGGCGGGGGCGTCGGGGGCCGCGCGAGCTCCTGGTGGCGCTGCTGCACAGCCGGTACGTGCGCGTGGTGTCGCACCCGGCGTTCACGATCCCGCTGTTCATCGCGAGCCTGTACGGCCTCTACTTCACCTCGCTGTTCGACCTGCTCATGTCGTCGCGGGCGGGACACCTGACGATGATGGTGCACTTCCTCGCGGTCGGCCTGGTGTTCTTCTGGCCGATCATGGGAGTCGACCCCGGCCCCCACCGCCCGGGCTACGTGATGCGGATGCTGGAGCTGTTCGCCGGCATGCCCTTCCACGCGTTCTTCGGCATCGCGCTGATGATGGCCAGCGAGCCGCTGATCGGCACGTACGCGGACCCGCCCGCCTCGCTGGGAGTCACCGCACTGGAGGACCAGGAGTGGGCGGGGGGCATCGCGTGGGCCTTCAGTGAGATCCCGTCGGTGCTGGTCCTGATCGCGTTGGTGTTCCAGTGGTACTTCTCCGAGGAGCGCGCCGCGCGCGCTAGGGACCGGGCCGCGGACCGCGACGGCGACAAGGAGCTGGCCGCCTACAACGCCTATCTGGCGGCGCTGGACGCACGCGGACGGTGAAGGGCACGGGTTGCCCGGGGCCACAGGGGGTACGCGCTCGGTAGCGGTCCGGGCCGTGGCCGGTGACCATGGAGACCTGGCCGCGGCAGGGCGCTCAGGCGGACGCCTGACGGTGCCCGGCCGCCGGGAGGAGGCTGCCATGCCGGGAGCGGCGAAGGCGATGTCTGTGACCACCGTGGCGGCGCTGATCGTGGTGACCGCGTACACGGTGGGGCTGGGCGGAAGCGGCTGGCTGTGGTTCTCGTGGGTAATCCTGGGCCTGGCGACGGCCGGGGTGATCTCGACACGGCGGGGCTGAGCCGCCCCGCCTCTCCCTTACCCGTGGGACAGGAGTTAGGGTGCTGCGGCACCTTGACCAACGGGGGAGGCCGACGCGTGTTCTACCAGCTCTGCAAGTACGTCATCCTGGGGCCGCTGCTGCGACTGCTGTTCCGGCCCCGGATCGAAGGGCTGGAACGGGTACCCGAGGAGGGCGCGGCGATCGTCGCGGGGAATCATCTGTCCTTCTCCGACCACTTCCTGATGCCGGCGATCCTGCGACGGCGCATCACCTTCCTGGCGAAGGCCGAGTACTTCACCGGCCCGGGGCTGAAGGGGCGCCTGACCGCGGCGTTCTTCCGCAGCGTGGGGCAGATCCCCGTGGACCGCTCGGGCCGGGGTGCGGGTCAGGCTGCGGTCGAGGAGGGCGTGCGGGTGCTGGAGCGGGGCGAACTGCTCGGCATCTACCCCGAAGGCACCCGGTCGCACGACGGCCGTCTGTACAAGGGCCGGGTGGGGGTGGCGGCGATGACGCTGCGCACCGGGGTGAAGGTGGTGCCGTGCGCGATGCTCGGCACCTTCGAACTGCAGCCGCCGGGAAGGCGGTTGCCGCGGATGGGGCGTGTGACGATCCGGTTCGGCGAGCCGCTGGACTTCTCCCGGTTCGCCGGGATGGAGGGTGAGCGCACCGTGCTCCGGGCGGTCACGGACGAGATCATGCACGCCGTTCTGGAGCTGTCCGGCCAGGAGTACGTCGACCTGTACGCGCCCGAGGCCAAGGCTGCCGCGCAGGCGGCGAAGCAGGCGGGCGCGGGCGACGCGCGCGCCGAGGACGAGCAGGGCCGGTAGGTCCCGCCGGGCGGGAGCAGCGCGCCTCCGGGCCCGGCACCTCTCCTCAGCCGTCCTGGGGTGGCGGAGGGCGGCCTTTCACTTCTCACGGCCCGGCCGCCGGTCTCCGGCGGCCGGGCCGCGGTGTTCGTCCGCCGCGCCGCGGTGTTCTGCGGCGATGCCGAAGCGGCGGCGTTCGCCGGCAGCGGACGGGGCGGGGCGGACGGTGGAGACGGTGGTGATCACCCCGTCGTGCTCCTCGGCCGGCTGCTGAAGTCGTTCCAGGTCAGCGGCGGAGACGAGCGCGACCAGGGGCCGGCCGTGGCGGGTCACGACGACACGTTCACCGCCGTAGACGACGCGGTTGATCAGATCCGCGAGCTCAGCGCGGGCTTGCGTCACCGGAATCTCGTAGGCCATGCTCACCAGCATACGGACTGTACTTCCTGTATTTTCTGTACAGATTCGGGGGCACAGGTGCCCCGACGTACCCGAACAGAGGTGTCCGCGATGCGCCGACCGGTGCCGACTGCGCGCTACGTCCTTCCGGAGTTCACCGAGCGCACCACCTCGGGGACCCGAACCCACGACCCGTACTCCAAACTCCTCGACGAGCGGATCGTCCTCCTCGGCACCCGCATCGACGACACCAGCGCCAACGACGTGATGGCGCAGCTGCTGCATCTCGAACATGCCGCGCCGGACCGGGACATCTCGCTGTACATCAACTCCCCCGGCGGCTCGTTCACAGCCATGACGGCGGTGTACGACACGATGCGGTTCATCGAGTGCGACATCGAGACCGTCTGCCTGGGACAGGCCGCGTCGGCGGCGTCGGTGCTGCTGGCGGCAGGGACGCCCGGCAAGCGGCTCGCCCTGCCCGGTGCGCGCGTGCTCCTGCACGAACCGGCGTTCGACGAGCCGGTGCAGGGGCAGGCCGAGGATCTGGCCATCCAGGCCCGGGAACTGCTGCGGACCCGTGCCCTGCTGGAGGAGCTGTACGTGCGGCACACCGGCCGCAGCGCCGAGGCGGTACGGGCCGACCTGGACCGGGACACGGTGCTGGACGCGGAGGGCGCCGTGGCGCACGGCCTGGTCGACCGGATCACGGTCCCCCGCAAAGGTGCGTTCGCGGCGCGCGGGCGGGGGTGAGGGCGTGCTGCCGCCGGAACTCCCGCCGCTGCCGTCACTCACCCGGGCCGAGGGGGCAGTGGTCGACTCCTACCTCGAGGTCGTCGACCTGCTGGGCCGCATCAACCCCGCCCGCGGCAGCGACACCTACGGCGCGCTGCGTGCCGCACAGGCGCTGACCGGCCGGGCGGCCGCGCTGCGGGACGCGTTGACGCTCATGCAGCAGCGCGGCGAGCGGGATCTGCACGCCGCGACGCTGGCCCGCGCGCTGCGGGTGCTGGACGGTGAGCGGCGCGCCGCTCGGGTGACACTGCCCGCGACGGGAAACGGTGCCACGAAGGAGTGAACGGGCACCACGCGGCAACATGACGGGCATGACCACCCGCAACGAGACGCCCGCGGAACGCGCCGACCGGAACTTCCTGGAACTGCTCCAGGAGCTCCGCGTCATCCAGACCGGTGTGCAGATCCTCTTCGCGTTCCTGCTCACCCTCGCGTTCACGGCGCGGTTCCCGGAACTGGACTCCTTCCAGCGCGGCACCTACATCGCGACGCTCCTGCTGTCCGTGCTGGCGGCGATCCTGTTCACCGCCCCGGCGGCACTGCACCGCACGCTGTTCCGGCGGGGAGCCAAGCGGCTCATCGTGGACGTCTCCGCACGGTTCGCCGCCGCCGGGCTGTTCGCGCTGGCGCTGGCACTGGCGGGCGCGGTGCTGCTGGTGGTGGACGTGGTACTGGGCCGGAGTGCGGGCGTATCGGTGGCGGTGGCGGCGCTCGCGGTGTGCGCAGGATCGTGGGCGCTGCTTCCGCTGTGGCTGCGCCGGGGCCGGGTACGCCGGGATCCCGACGAGCCCGAGGGGACGCGCCGGCCGGGCGACGGGCCGGGCCCGGCCGCCGGCTCGGTGCGCTGAGCGGCGCCGGCGCGTTGGTCCGGCGGCTCGCCCCGGGGCGGTCAGCGGTGACCGTACCGGGCTCCTGGCGGGGCGGTGGAGACGATGACATCGGCGGCGTGGTCGAGGTCGGCGCCGGTGAGGTCGGCACGGGCGGTGAGGCGCAGGCGGGAGATGCCGTCAGGGACGGAGGGCGGGCGGAAGCAGCCCACGGTCAGCCCACGGGACGCGCACTCGGCCTGCCAGCGGACCGCCTCCTGCGGCGTGGGGGCGTGCACGGAGACCACCGCGGCGTCGGGACGTGCCCCGATCAGGCCGGCAGCGGTGAGCCGGTCGTGCAGTCCGGCGGCGGCGGCCCGTACCCGCGCGGCGCGGGCGGGCTCGGCGCGGAGCAGGCGGAGCGCGGCGAGGGCGGCGGCCGTGGCGGCGGGCGCCAGGCCGGTGTCGAAGATGAAGGTGCGGGCCGTGCTCACGAGGTGGTCGATGACGCGTGCGGGCCCCAGGACGGCCCCGCCCTGGGCGGCCAGCGACTTGGAGAGGGTGACGGTGACGACGGTGTCGGGACTGCCGGCCAGACCGGCGGCGTGCGGGGCACCGCGTCCGCCGTCGCCGAGCACGCCGAGACCATGGGCGTCGTCGACGAGGAGCGCGGTACCGTGCGCGCGGCAGGCGGCCGCGAGGGCGCCCAGGGGCGCGGCATCGCCGTCGACGGAGAAAACCGAGTCGGTGAGCGCCAGGGCCCGCCCCGGGTGCCCGTCGAGGGTCTTACCCACCGCGTCCGGGTCGCTGTGCGGGACGACGACGGTGCGGGCGCGGGAGAGCCGGCATCCGTCGATGAGAGAGGCGTGGTTGGCTGCGTCGGAGACCAGCAGCGTGCCGGAGTCGGTCAGTGCGGTGACGGCGGCGAGGTTGGCGGCGTAGCCGGAGGCGAGCACGAGGCCCGCTTCGAAGCCGCAGAAAGCGGCGAGTTCGGCCTCGAGTTCGGCGTGCAGCTCGGTGGAGCCGGTGACGAGGCGGGAGCCGGTGGAGCCGGCGCCCCAGCGGCGGGCGGCAGCGGCCGCCGCGTCGGTGATCTGCGGGTGACGGGCGAGGCCGAGATAGTCGTTGCCCGCGAGGTCCACACCGGAGCGGTCCGCGGCGCGCGGCCTCAGCGTCCGGTTCAGTCCGGCGCGGTGGCGCAGGCGTTCGGCCTCCTCCAGCCAGTGGAAGGGGTCGCGGGGCCGGCCGGGCATGGCGGGGTCCTGTCCTCGTCTGCGGTCGTAGGCTTCCGACAAAGGTAGCCGCGGGCCGGACAGGCCGGGGTGTGGCGATACACACACCCGTTTCCGCCGATCTTGTGGACTCTCTCCTTTCGCGGCGCGCCCGGCGTAGGCGAGTATCAGCGCCATGGACCTGCTGAACACTCTGGTGGACAAGGGGCTGCGGCGCGAACTGCCGACGCGCGACGAGGCGCTGGCGGTACTGGCGACGGCGGACGACGAACTCCTCGACGTGGTCGCCGCGGCCGGGAAGGTACGGCGCCACTGGTTCGGACGGCGGGTCAAACTCAACTACCTGATCAACCTGAAGTCCGGGCTGTGCCCGGAGGACTGCTCGTACTGCTCGCAGCGCCTGGGTTCGAAGGCGGAGATCCTCAAGTACACGTGGCTGAAGCCGGACGAGGCCGCGCAGGCCGCCGCCGCCGGGGTGGCGGGCGGCGCCAAGCGGGTGTGCCTGGTGGCCAGCGGGCGGGGCCCCACCGACCGGGACGTGGACCGCGTGTCGGAGACGATCGCGGCGGTCAAGGGCGAGCACGGGGACGTGGAGGTGTGCGCGTGCCTCGGACTGCTTTCCGACGGGCAGGCCAGCCGCCTCAAGGACGCCGGAGCGGACGCCTACAACCACAACCTCAACACCTCCGAGTCGACGTACAAGGACATCTGCACCACGCACGACTACGCCGACCGGGTGGAGACGGTGCAGCAGGCCCAGCAGGCCGGGCTGTCGGCGTGTTCCGGGCTGATCGCCGGCATGGGCGAGTCCGACGAGGACCTGGTCGACGTGGTGTTCGGGCTGCGTGAGATGGACCCGGACTCGGTGCCCGTCAACTTCCTCATCCCGTTCGAGGGCACTCCGCTCGCCGGCGAGTGGAACCTGACGCCGCAGCGCTGCCTGCGCATCCTGGCGATGGTGCGCTTCGTGTGCCCGGACGCCGAGGTCCGGCTGGCGGGGGGCCGCGAGGTTCAGCTGCGGTCGATGCAGCCGCTCGCGCTGCACCTGGCGAACTCCATCTTCCTCGGCGACTACCTCACCAGCGAGGGGCAGGCGGGCAAGGCGGACCTGGAGATGATCGCCGACGCCGGTTTCGAGGTGGAGGGCGCGGACACCACCACCCTGCCCGAGCACCGGACCGACGGGCTGGTGTCCGTGCGGCGGCGCGGCGCCGGCACCGGACTGCCGCCCAATGCCTGAGCCGTTCACCGGAGGAGGCCACCCCGTCGGCGGAGGCGGGCTCACGGCGTCCGAACTGCTGGCGCTGGACCGGCGCCACGTGTGGCACCCGTACGGGCCGATGCCCGGGCGGGAGGAGCCGCTGCTGGTGGAGTCCGCGTCGGGTGTGCGGCTGCGGCTGGCCGAGCCGGTGGAGGGCCGCCGTGAGCTGGTGGACGGCATGTCGTCGTGGTGGTCGGCCGTCCACGGCTACAACCACCCGGTGCTCAACGCCGCCGTGACCGAGCAGCTGGGGCGGATGAGCCACGTGATGTTCGGCGGGCTGACGCACGGGCCGGCGGTGCGGCTGAGCAGGCGGCTGGTCGACATCACCCCCGAGGGGCTGGAGCACGTCTTCCTCGCCGACTCCGGTTCGGTGTCGGTGGAGGTCGCGCTCAAGATGTGTCTGCAGTACCAGCGGTCCCGGGGCCAGCCGCGCCGGCAGCGGCTGCTGACCTGGCGAGGTGGCTACCACGGCGACACGTGGAACCCGATGTCGGTGTGCGATCCGGACGGCGGTATGCACGGCCTGTGGGCCGGGGTACTGCCCCGTCAGGTGTTCGCGGACGCGCCGCCGTCCGGCTTCGACGCCGCGGTGGACCCGGTGTACGCCGCGCACCTGCGGGAGTTGGTGGCGCGGCACGCGGACGAACTGGCCGCGGTGATCGTGGAACCGGTGGTGCAGGGCGCGGGCGGCATGCGCTTCCACTCCCCCGGCTATCTGCGGGTGCTGCGGGAGGCGTGCGACGAGCACGACGTGCTGCTGGTGCTGGACGAGATCGCCACCGGCTTCGGCCGTACGGGCGCACTGTTCGCTTCCGGGCACGCCGGGATCGCGCCGGACGTGCTGTGTGTGGGCAAGGCCCTGACGGGCGGCTACCTGACGATGGCGGCGACGCTGTGCACGTCGCGGGTGGCCGAGGGGATCTCGCGGGGCGAGGTGCCGGTGCTCGCGCACGGACCGACGTTCATGGGGAATCCGCTGGCGGCGGCGGTCGCCGACGCTTCGCTGGATCTGCTGCTCGGGCAGGACTGGGCGGCGGAGGTCGCACGGGTGGAGTCGGGGCTGCGCGCCGGTCTTGAGCCGGTACGGGCACTGCCCGGGGTGCGGGACGTGCGGGTGCTCGGTGCCGTCGGGGTGGTGCAGCTGGACGACCCGGTGGACACCGCCGCGGCCGGGCGGGCGGCCGTACGCGAGGGCGTGTGGCTGCGTCCGTTCCGCGACACGGTGTACACGATGCCTCCCTACGTGACCGGCGACGAGGACGTGGCACGCGTCTGTGCCGGCGTACGGGCGGCCGTGGCCGCCTCGGTGGAGGCCACGGGCGCAACGGGGACGGCGCGATGACGGTCCTGGTCGTCACCGGTACGGGCACCGGGGTCGGCAAGACGGTGGCCACCGCGGCGCTCGCCGCCGCCGCGGTTCGGGCGGGGCGTTCGACGGCGGTGGTCAAGCCAGCGCAGACGGGCGTCGCGCCCGGTGAGGCCGGTGACGTGGCGGAGGTCGCACGGCTGGCCGGGGACGCGGTGGAGACCGCGGAGCTGGCCCGCTACCCCGAGCCGCTGGCTCCGGCCACGGCCGCGCGCCGGGCCGGGATGGACACGCTGCCGCCGGCGCGGGTCGCCGCGGCGGTGCGGGACCTGGCCGGGCGGCACGATCTGGTGCTCGTCGAGGGCGCCGGCGGGCTGCTGGTGCGGTTCGACCAGGAGGGCACCACGCTCGCCGACACGGCGCGGCTGCTCTCGGCGCCGGTGGTGGTGGTCGCGGACGCGGCACTGGGAACGCTGAACGCGACGGCACTCACCGCGGAGGCGCTGCGGGCGCGCGGGCTCGACTGCGCGGGTGTGGTGGTCGGCGCGTGGCCGGCCGCGCCGGGGCTGGACCACCGGTGCAACCTGGAGGATCTCCCGGTGGTCGCGGGCGCACCGCTGGCCGGGCTGCTGCCCCAGGGCGCGGGCGGCATGTCGCCGGAGGCCTTCCGGGCTGCGGCTGCGGGCTGGCTGGCGCCGTCGCTGGGCGGCACGTGGGACGGGGGGCCGTGCGCGCCGGCGACCGGGGAAACCGGGGCGGGCGGCTGACGGTGCCGCGGCCGGTGGCCGGTCCGGCGTGCCGCGGGCGGCCCGGCCGGGTGGGCTGCCGTACGTGCGGTGGTCAGTCGCTCCAGGTGCGGAGCTCGTCGGCGATGGCGTGGACGTCCGCGGAGCCGTCCTTCACCAGCCGGGCCAGGTCCCGGATGCGTTCGGGCGAGATGACGACCCGCATGCCGCTGGCCACCAGGTAGGCATACGCGACGGCGGAGGCGAACAGGGCGTTGGTGCGCTCCAGCGCCGGGACGTGCAGCAGCAGCTGGAGCAGCGCGGCGGCCCGGTCGTGCGGCTCGGGGTAGACGGGCCGGTCGAATATGGTCGCGTCGTGCCGGCTGACGGCGGCGACGAGCGCGCCGTAGTCGGTGACACGGGGGTCGCCGGGGGCCTTCTCCTCAGCGATCATGAGCAGCCAGGCCAGGTCGATGCGGACGGTCACGCGGCGTTGCGGCCCTCGCTCTCCGGGGTGCCGAACTCCTCGGCGAAGACGGACTCGTAGCTCTTCATGAAATCGGCGGCGGCCTCCACGAAGGTGTGCCCCACCTCGCCGGCGTCGCGCTGCACCAGCTCTTCGATGTAGCGGTTCATGCTCATGCCCCTCTGCAACGCGCGCTCGCGCGCCGTCTCCGCCGTCACCTCGTCCACCCGGACGTTCAGCTGGGTCTTGGCCACGCTCCCACGCTAGCGCGTGAGCGCTATCACGGCAAGCAGTGGCGACCGCGGAAGCGGAGACGGGACGGCGCGGGCGCGTGACCAGGGGTGCTCCGTGCGGGCTGCTTTGCGGACGCTTTACGATGGGTGGCTCACCGGACAGTCGTCCGGGGTTCCAGATCGACCGGAAGGTGTGAGCGTCCGCCCATGGGCGAGCCTCCCAGTACCGACTCCGGCGGCCGTCAGGGCCGCCACACGTGCTGCCCCGCCAGCGTGCCCGATCCCGGGTGGGGGGTGACGGCACGATGACCGAAGTGCTCCTGCTTCTGGTGGCGCTCCTCCTCGCCGTTGCCTGCGGCGCCTTCGTGGCGGCCGAGTTCTCGCTGACCACCGTCGAACGCGCCGAGCTGGAGAACGCGGTGGACCGCGGCGAGCGCGGCGCGCGGAGCGCGATGAGCGCGGTCACCTCCCTCACGTTCCAGCTCTCCGGCGCGCAGCTCGGCATCACCGTGACCAACCTGGTGGTCGGCATGCTGGCCGAGCCGTCCATCGGCGCGCTGCTGGCCGGCCCGCTCGGCGACCTGGGGGTTCCCGAGTCGGCGTCGTCGTCCGTGGCGCTGATCATCGGTACCGCGCTGTCCACGCTGGTCATGATGGTGATCGGCGAGCTGGTGCCGAAGAACTGGGCGATCTCCCGCCCGCTGCCGGTGGCGAAGGCGGTCGCCACGCCGCAACGGCTGTTCTCGGCCGCCTTCCGGCCGCTGATCCGGCATCTGAACAACACCGCGAACCGCGTGGTGGTCCGGATGGGCCTGGAGCCCACCGAGGAGCTGGCGTCCGCACGGTCCCCGCAGGAGCTGGTGGCACTGGCCCGGCACTCCGCGAAGGAGGGGGCGCTGGAGGCCGACACGGCGGACCTGTTCGTGCGCACCCTGCATCTGGCGGAGCTGACCGCGGAGAACGTGATGACGCCGCGTGTGCAGGTCACCGCGCTGGAGGTACAGGCCACCGCGGAGGACGTCGCCAACGCGACCCGGGCGACCGGCCTGTCCCGCTTCCCCGTCTTCCGCGGCAACCTGGACACCGTCGTGGGGATCGTGCGGATCAAGGACGTGCTGGCCGTCCCGGCTGAGGAACGGCCGCGTCTGCCGGTGACGGAGCTGCTGCGGGAGCCGCTGCTGGTCCCGGAGTCGCTGACCGTGGACCGCCTGCTGGACCGGATGCCGGGCGGCGATCGGTCGATCGCGGTCGTCATCGACGAATACGGCGGCACCGCCGGGGTGGTGACGCTGGAGGACATCGTCGAGGAGGTCGTCGGTGAGGTGCGGGACGAGCACGACCCGCACGAGGCGCCCGACCTCGCACCCGCCGGGCAGGACGCGGACGGTCGCAGGCTGTTCGACGCCGACGGCGCGGCACGCACCGACCAACTGGCGCAGATCGGCCTGCGGGCACCGGAGGGGCCGTACGAGACGCTGGCCGGCCTGGTCGCAACGGAGCTGGGGCGGATCCCGTCCGAGGGCGACGTGCTGGAGGTCGCCGGATGGCGGCTGGAGGTGCGGGACGCCTCCGGGCGGCGCGCGGCGGGCGTACGCCTCACGGGGCCGCTGCCGCACGCCGAACACGACGAGGACGAGGGGGCCTGGCGATGACCGCGCTGCAGTTGTTCATCGGCCTGCTGACGCTGGTGGCCAACGCCTTCTTCGTCGGCGGCGAGTTCGCCATGGTCTCGGTGCGCCGCAGCCAGATCGAACCGCGTGCGCAGGAGGGCGACCGCCGGGCGCGGAGCGTGATGTGGGGCCTGGAACACGTGTCGCAGATCCTGGCCGCCGCGCAACTGGGCATCACGCTGTCCACGCTGGTACTCGGCGTCGTCGCGGAGCCGGCGATCGCCCACCTGCTGGAGCCGCTGTTCCACGCCGTGTCGATGCCGGAGGGCCTGATCCATCCGATCGCGTTCGCGATCGCCCTGTCCGCGGCGACCTACCTGCACATGCTGGTCGGCGAGATGGTGCCGAAGAACATCGCGCTGGCCGCGCCGTACCGCTCGGCCATGGTCCTTGGGCCGCCGATGGTGGCGCTGACCCGGGCACTGCGTCCGGTGATCTTCACGGTGAACGCGTTCGCGAACACGCTGTTGAAGCTGATCCGGGTGGAGCCCAGGGACGAGGTCGAGTCGACGTTCTCGGACGACGAACTGGCCCGCATGGTCGCGGACTCCAGCGAAGCGGGACTGCTGGACGACCGGTCCACGGAACGGCTGCGGGACGCACTGGAACTGGGCCGCCGCCCCGTTTCCGACGTGGCGCGGCCGCTGGAGCGGGTGGTGTCGGCGCCGCTGGGCGTGACGCCGGAGGAACTGGAACGGCTGTCGTCCGACTCCGGTTACTCTCGCTTCCCGGTCGTCGACTCGAGCGGACGTGCGATGGGCTACCTGCACGTCAAGGACGCCCTGGACGCGGTGCCGCGCGACGAGGCGTTCCCACGGAGCGCCCTGCGCCCGATCGCGCTGGTGCGCGGGGCGACGCCCCTGGACGACGTGCTGGGCGCGATGCGCGGCAGCCGTACGCATCTGGCGGCAGTGATCGGCGCCGAGGGGAAGGCGGCCGGCCTGGTCACCATGGAGGACGTGCTGCGGGAGCTGGTGGGCAGGCTTCCCGGCGGGTGACGTGCGGACCCGCTGCGGCACGCCGGGGCCGGCGTGCCGCAGCGGTGGACCCCTGTGAGCCGGGCGGCCGGGCGGGACGTACCGGCGATCTGCTTGACCGGGGCAACCAGTATTCTGGGGCGGCCATGGACAACGCCGCCGCGCCCCCGATCACCAGCTTCGTCGCCCTGGGCGACTCCTTCACCGAAGGCATGTCGGACCTGCTGCCGGACGGCAGCTACCGGGGCTGGGCGGATCTGCTGGCCACCCGGCTCGCCGCGCGGTCCGGCGGCTTCCGTTACGCCAACCTCGCGGTGCGGGGCAAGCTGATCCGTCAGATCGCCGACGAACAGGTGGCGGTCGCGGCGGCGCTGCGCCCGGACCTGGCGACGCTGGTCGGCGGGCTGAACGACGTGCTGCGGCCGCGCTGCGACATGGGCCGGGTGTGCGGCGTGCTGGAGGAGTCGGTGGAACGGCTCGCGCCGTACTGCGGCCGGCTGGTGCTGATGCGCAGCCCCGGGCGGCGCGGGCCGGGGCTGGAGCGCTGCCGGCCCCGGATGGAGCAGCTCTTCTCCTTCGTCGACGATCTCGCCGGCCGGCACGGCGCGACGGTGGTCGACCTGTACTCCGCCCCGTCGCTGACCGACCCGCGGCTGTGGGCGGACGACCGGCTGCATCTGACGGACGAGGGGCACCGCAGGGTCGCCGAGGCGGTGTGGCAGGCGGTCGGGCTGCCCGCCGAGACCGACTGGGAGACGCCGCTGCCGGAGTCCGCGCCGCCCGGCTGGCTGCTGCGGCGGCGCGCGGACCTGCGGTTCACGCGCGAACATCTGGTGCCGTGGGTCGGTCGCCGGCTCACCGGGCGTTCCTCCGGCGACGGACGTGCGCCCAAGCGCCCGGACCTCACCCCGCTGGCCTGCGAGGACACCCCGTAGAATCCGCGGTGTGAGTGACAAGCCCCGCATCCCGAACGTTCTGGCCGGCCGCTACGCCTCGACGGAGCTGGCCGTCCTGTGGTCTCCCGAGTACAAGGTCACGCTGGAGCGGCGGCTGTGGCTCGCGGTGCTCCGCGCCCAGCGGGACCTGGGTGTGGAGGTCCCGGACGGGGCCGTCGAGGACTACGAGCGGGTGCTGGAGCAGGTGGACCTGGAGTCCGTCGCCGCGCGGGAACGCGTCACCCGGCACGATGTGAAGGCCCGCATCGAGGAGTTCAACGCGCTCGCCGGGCACGAGCAGGTCCACAAGGGCATGACGTCCCGGGACCTGACGGAGAACGTCGAGCAGCTGCAGGTGCGGCTGTCGCTGGAGCACGTGCGGGACCGCACGGTGGCGCTGCTGGCGCGGCTGGGGAGGCTGGCGGGCGAGCACGCGGAGCTGGTGATGGCCGGCCGCTCGCACAACGTGGCCGCGCAGGCGACGACGCTGGGCAAGAGGTTCGCGACCGCGGCGGACGAGCTGCTGGCCGCCTACGAGCGGCTGGAGGACCTGCTCGGCCGGTACCCGCTGCGGGGGGTGAAGGGCCCGGTGGGCACCGCGCAGGACATGCTGGACCTGCTGGGCGGCGACGCGGGGAAGCTGGCCGAGCTGGAGCGTCGCGTCGCCGGGCACCTCGGTTTCGCACGCGCCTTCACCTCCGTCGGGCAGGTCTACCCGCGGTCGCTGGACTACGACGTGGTGACGGCCCTGGTGCAGCTCGCGGCGGCGCCGTCGTCGCTGGCGAAGACGATCCGCCTGATGGCGGGCCAGGAGCTGGTCACCGAGGGCTTCAAGGAGGGCCAGGTCGGGTCGTCGGCGATGCCGCACAAGATGAACACACGTTCCTGCGAACGGGTCAACGGCCTCGCGGTGATCCTGCGCGGGTACGCGTCGATGGCCGGCGAGCTGGCGGGCGACCAGTGGAACGAGGGTGACGTGTCGTGCTCCGTGGTGCGCCGGGTGGCGCTGCCGGACGCGTTCTTCGCGTTCGACGGGCTGCTGGAGACCTTCCTGACGGTGCTGGACGAGTTCGGCGCCTTCCCGGCCGTGGTCGCCCGCGAACTGGACCGCTACCTGCCCTTCCTGGCCACGACGAAGGTGCTGATGGGCGCCGTGCGGGCCGGTGTGGGGCGGGAGACCGCTCACGAGGCGATCAAGGAGCACGCGGTCGCCTCGGCGCTGGCGATGCGTCAGGGCGCGGAGCGCAACGAGCTGCTGGACCGGCTCGCCGCCGACCGCCGCATCCCGCTGGACCGTGCGGCGCTGGACGCGCTGATGGCCGACCGGCTGTCGTTCACCGGCGCAGCGGGCGAGCAGACGGCCGCCGTGGCGGCGAGGATCGAGGAGATCGTCAAGCGCCACCCGGAGGCGGCCGGTTACACGCCGGGGTCGATCCTCTGAGCAGCCCGCCCCCGCCGCCGTTCCGCCCCTCCCCCGCCGACCTGGAGGCCGCGCGCGACCGCCTGGTGCCGGACGTGGTCGCGGGGGGCTTGCGGGTGCTGTTCTGCGGCATCAACCCCGGGCTCTGGTCGGCGGCGACCGGCCACCACTTCGCGCGGCCGGGCAACCGGTTCTGGCCGGTCCTGCACCGCTCCGGGTTCACACCGCGGCAGCTGGCGCCGCACGAGGAGCGCGAGTTGCTGGAGCACGGCCTGGGCATCACCAACGTGGTCGCCCGGGCCAGTGCACGTGCGGACGAGCTGACCCGCGAGGAGTACGAGACCGGCGGGCGCGCGCTGGAGCGCAGGGTCGCGCGGTGGCGTCCGGCGTGGCTGGCGGTGGTGGGGGTGACCGCGTACCGGGCGGCGTTCGGCGAACGGCGGGCGGGCGTGGGCCCGCAGGAGCGGACCATGGGCGGCACGCGCATCTGGGTGCTGCCCAACCCCAGCGGCCTCAACGCCCATTGGCAACCGGCCGCGATGGCGGAGGAGTTCGGCCGGCTGCGTGCCGCCTCGGAGGCGGACCGGGCGGACGGCTGAGCCGCGCGCTGTGTGCCGCGTCGGCCGCTGCTGGTCGGTGTCAGTCGGTGTCGGCCGGTGTCAGTCGGTGTCGCCGACGGCGGCGACCAGGTGGAAGGGCAGATTGTCGCCCTGCCGGCCCACGCCGACACCCAGCCAGCGGTCGCCGACCTGCCAGCGGCGCAGGACGCGGACGGAGGCACAGAGGGTGCGCAGGGGTTCGGGGACCGGCTCCCCCGAGGCCAGCCGCACCAGGTCGTCGGTGAGGTCGAGTACCTCGGGCTCGCCCCAGCGGCGAGTGAGCAGCTCCACCAGCGCGTCGCAGTCGGCGCCGAAGGCCTCCTCCGCCTCCAGACCCGCGCTCGGGTCGTCCTCGGACGGGTCCGCGCCGACGGCGAGGTCCGCGGTGCGCGGTCCGGGCACCGCCAGGAGGCGCTCGACGGCGGCGGCGTGGTGGGCGAGGATCATGGGACCAGTAAACCGTCCTCCGGGGTGGGTTGACGACGGTTCAGGCACGGGCTTTCCGCGACGCCGGAACGGGAGCCGCCGGGATGCCGCCCCCGGCCCGGCCCCGGGGGAGTCCGCGCGGCCCGCCACGGGTCCGTTTCGTGAGGGCGGCGCTGCTCGCAGGGCCGCGGCGGAGCGGATACGATCCGCTGCACGCGCACGACCAGGGAGGCGGACGTGGGGAGGCTCACCGGCGGCGACCCGTCGCTGCTGCGTCGTATCAACTCCGCCGTCGTGCTGCGGGCCCTGCGCGGGACGGACGAACCGCCGACGCTGACGCTTACCGACCTCGCCCACGCGACGGGCCTGTCGCGCCCCACTGTCGAAGGTGTGGTGGAGGGCCTGGCGGATGCCGGACTGGTCGCCGAGGACACCCAGGGCGGCGGCGACGCCCGCCGCGGGCGGCCCGCACGCCGGTTCCGGTTCTGCTCCGAGGCGGGGCACCTGCTGGGCGTGGAGATCGGACCGCACCGCGTCGCCGCGGTGCTGGCGGACCTGACGGGGCGCACCACCTCGACGATGGCACGGCCGGTCGCGGAGGACGCCGAGGCCGGCCGGCGGCTGGAGCACGTCCGCACGCTGGTCGCGGACCTGCTGCGCCGGGCGGGGGTGGCCCGCACCTCGCTGCGCGCGGTCGGCGTGGGGAGCCCCGGCATCGTGGAGGCGGACGGCCGGGTACGGCTGGGCACGGCGCTGCCGGGATGGACCGGCCTCCCTCTGGGCGACCGGCTGCGGCGCTCCTTTCGCTGCCCGGTGCTGGTGGAGAACGACGCAAACGCGGCGGCGCTCGCCGAGCACTGGAAGGGCGCGGCCGCCGGCTCCGACGACGTGGTGTTCGTCCTGGCGGGTCTGAGCCCGGGCGCCGGGTCGCTGATCGGCGGCCGGCTGCACCGCGGGTTCGGCGGCGCGGCGGGGGAGATCGGGGCGCTCCACCTGCTGGGCAGGGAGGCCACCCCGGAGCGTCTGCTGTCCACGACGGGCGAGCCGCTGCACCCGCTGGACGAGGAGGCGGTGGCCCGGGTCTTCGAGCTCGCCCGGGAGGGCGACCCCCGGGCGACGGAGGCGGTCGGCAGGTTCATCCGGCGGCTGGTGCACGACGTGGCGGCACTGGTCCTGGCCCTGGACCCCGAGCTGGTGGTCGTGGGCGGCTGGGCCTCCGGGCTGGACGGGGTGCTGGGTCCGCTGCGTGACGAGCTGGAGCGGTACTGCCTGCGGCCGCCGCGGGTGGCGCTGTCGGAGCTGGGTGAGGCGGCGGTCGCGACCGGCGCGCTGCGGCTGGCGGTGGACCATTGGGAGGAGCGGCTGTTCGCGGTCGAGGGCACGACGGTCGGCGGCTGAGGCGGGACGCGAGCACGGCTCGCCGTTTCCCCGGTTGCCCCGCGCCCCGCGGGGGCCGGTCAGCCCGCCAGGGGCAGCGGACCGGTCTCGGCGAAGGTGAGCCGGCAGGTGTCGGCGCGGTAGGTGGCCACGGCGACGGCGGCGGTGCGGCCGGCGGAGAAGTAGCGGGTGGTGACGACAAGGACGGGCGCGCCGGGCAGCCGGTCGAGCTGACGGGCGTCCTCCGCACGGGCGGAGCCCAGTTCGACCGCGCGGTCCTGGCCCTCCAGCGCGTTGGTGTGCAGCAGCCGCAGCAGTGCGTGGGCGGCGTCGGCGTCGCCGTGGGTGAGGTCGGGCGCACCCGGCAGCGAGGCGGCGGGGAGGTAGAGGAGCTCGGTGGCGACCGGCTGTCCGTGGCTGATGCGGGTGCGGCGCACCGCGTGCACCTGCGTGCCGGGAGTGGTGGCCAGCAGCCGGGCCACAGGAGCGGGCGGCGCGGCCGGCTCGACGCCGTCGGTCTGCCACGCCTCGCCGGGCAGGCCCGGCCAGCGGTGGGGCTCGGGACCGACGTCGACGCCCACGCGCGGGGGCGCCACGGTGGTGCCGACGCCGCGGCGGCGCTGAAGCCGTCCTTCGAGTTCGAGCTGTTCGAGGGCCTGACGGAGGGTGGCGCGGGCCACCCCGAACCGGGCTGCCAGTTCCCGTTCGTTGGGCAGGATCTCGCCGACGGAGAACTCGGAGTCGAGCGCGTCGGTCAGGACGGTCTTCAGGTGCCAGTACTTCGGCTCCGGAACCTGTTCGAGCTGTGTCGTCCCCACCCTTGCCTCCGCATGTCGCCGCGCGGGGGCGGCAGTCGGGTTCTTTACGCGTGGTCCTTTATGAAAGGTTGTTGCGTAAGCCCGACCATAGGACGGCGTGGTGCGCTGGTCAAGACCAATCGACCGCGAGGGGTCGCGCTCGGTGTTGTCCACGGCCGGGCGCCGGTGGGATGCTCGATCATCGATCGGGTGTCGGCAGAAGGGCGGGGGTGACGGGAGTGACGCGGGCGGAGGGCGCCACCCGGCCGGTGACGGTGGTCACCGGGGGCGGGCGGGGCATCGGTGCGGCGACCGCGCTACGGCTGTCGCGGGCCGGGCACGACGTGGGCATCGGCTACGAACGCGACGCGGAGGCGGCGCAGCGGACGGCCGCAGCGGTGCGGGACGCGGGCGGGAGAGCGGTGACCTTCCGCCTGGACGTCAGCGACGAGGACCAGGTGGACGCGTTGTTCACCGAGGTGCGCGAGCGCCTGGGGCCGGTGACGGGAGCGGTGTGCAACGCGGGCGTCACCGGACCGCTGGGCCGCTTCACCGAGACCCCGGCGTCCGTGATGCGCCGCGTGACCGAGGTGAACGTCCTGGGCACGCTGCTGTGTGCGCGTCGCGCGCTGCGCGAGATGTCGACCGCGCACGGCGGGGCGGGCGGCGCGATCGTCGCCGTCTCCTCGTGCGCGGCGACGCTGGGCAGCCCTGGCGAGTACGTGCACTACGCGGCGACGAAGGCGGCCGTCGACGCGATGACGGTGGGGCTGGCGAAGGAGTACGGGCCGGAGGGCGTGCGGGTGAACTCGGTGCAGCCCGGGTCGGTCCTCACCGACATGCACGCGGCGATGGGCGACCCGGACCGCGCGTGGCGGAAGGCCGAGGTCACGCCACTGCGGCGGCCGGGCGAGCCGCGCGAGATCGCGGACGCGATCGCCTGGCTGCTGTCGGACGAGGCGTCGTTCACCTCCGGCGCCGTGCTGCGGGTGTCCGGCGGGCTGTGAGACCCCGCGCCGAGGACGGCTGCGGGGTCACGGGGCCAGGTGGGCGACCTTGTCCGGGTTGGCCATCAGGTACAGGGTGCGGATGCGGCCGTCGATGACGTCCACCGACATGACGGTGTGCGGGCGCCCACCGCTGGTGACCAGGACCGCGGGGGCGCCGTTGAGTTCGAGGAAGGTCCACCGCACGTCGGGGATCTCCTTGGGGCCGATGGCTGCGAGGAAGCGGGCGACCTTGCGGGCCGACTCGATGACGCGGCGCGGCGCCTTCGCCTTGCCTCCGGCGTCGCCGACCAGGTGGGCGTCGGGCGCGAGGACGGCCAGCAGCCCCTCGAGATCGCCGGCGGTCGCGGCGGCCAGGAAGCGCTCGGTCAGGTCGCGTTGCTGTGCCGGGTCGACCTCGAACCGCGGCCGGCGCTCGGCGACGTGCCGACGTGCCCGTCCGGCCAACTGCCGCACCGCCGGTTCGGCGCGCTCCAGGGTGGCGGCGATCTCGGTGTACGGGTAGCCGAAGGCCTCGCGGAGTACGAATACCGCGCGTTCCAGCGGGGATAGCGACTCGAGCACCACCAGGAGGGCGAGGGAGACCGACTCGGCCAGCACCACCCGGTCGGCGCCGTCGGGCACCGGGGCGGAGGCGAGGTCGGTGGGGAACGGCTCGGGCAGCCAGGGGCCGACGTAGGTCTCCTTGCGCGCCTGGACCTGGCGGAGCCGGTCGATGGCGAGGCGGGTGGTGGTCCTGACCAGGTAGCCGCGGGCGTCGCGCACGGCGGTGGTGTCGGCGGCGGACCAGCGCAGCCAGGCCTCCTGGACGACGTCCTCGGCGTCCGCAACGCGGCCCAGCATGCGGTAGGCGACAGCGAGGAGCACGTCGCGGTGCTGCTGGAATTCCCGGGCGGGGGCGGTGGTGGAGTTCTCGGCTGCCACGGCTCCATGATGGCATCCGGGCGGGCGACGACGTCGCCGGGTGGGCGGCTCGCTGCGGGTTTCGCACTTCCCTCCTCCACCCCTTGCTGACATGGTGTCTAGGACTGTCTCTCCGACAACTCCGACCAGCGCGCAGGGAGTCCGCCGTGACCGTCGCCCCCGTCCACGCAGCCGTGCCCGTCTCCGACACCTCCGTGCGGGTGCGCCCGCCCGGCGGGCCGGCGTTCGATGTGGTCCACGAACGGCGGGGCAGCGGTGCTCCCGTGCTGCTCCTGCACGGCATCGGGCACCACTGGCAGGCCTGGGAACCGGTGCTCTCCGCACTGGCCGCCTCGCACGAGGTGGTGGCCGTGGACCTGCCGGGCTTCGGCGCCTCGCCTGCACTGCCTCCGCCGTACGACTACGACCTGGGCACGGTGGTGCCGCTGCTGGCCCGCACCCTGGAGGCGCTGGGCATCGAGCGGCCGCATGTGGTGGGCAACTCCCTCGGCGGCCTCCTGGCGCTGGAGCTCGGGCGGCACGGGCACGCCCGCTCGGTCACGGCCCTCTCCCCCGCCGGGTTCTGGACCGAGCCGGAGCGACGGTATGCGTTCGGGGTGCTGCGCGGCATGCGGGCGGGCGCCGCGGCCCTTCCGGACGGCGCGGTGCGCCGGCTGGCCCGCACCGCGGCCGGGCGCGCGGCGCTGACCAGCACCATCTACGCCCGGCCGGGGCGGCGTTCCCCGGAAGCGGTGGTGGCCGAGACACGGGCGTTGCGGGACGCGGCCGGCTTCGCCCCGGCTCTGGCTGCGGGGCGGCGCGGCGACGTCCGCTTCACCAGCGACCTCGCCGACGTCCCGGTGACCCTCGCCTGGGGCGACCGGGACCGGCTGCTGCTGCCGCGTCAGGGGGTACGCGCCAAGAAGACGATCCCCGGAGCGCGGCTGGTCCGGCTGAACGGCTGCGGGCACGTGCCGATGAACGACGACCCCGCGAGGGTGACGCGGGTCGTCCTGGACACGGTGGCGCGCGCCACGGTGTGACCGTGACGCCGCGACACCGGCCGGGGTCCGGGCGCAGGGGGTGCGGCGTGCCGTTCGGGGGCCGGGCTCCCCGCGGACGCGCGGCCCGCGCCATACTGGCGCCGTGGATGGGGACTTCACTTACGCGGACGTGGGGGCGACCGCGACGGACCGGCAGCCGGAGGGCTTCTCCCGGCTGTGGGTGCGGACGCGGATCGGTGAGGGCGACACCGACTTCCGGACGGCCGCGTGCGCGGTGTCCGGGTGGCGGATGCACCGGGCGATGGGAGTGCGCGTCGACGCCGACGCCGAGTCGGCCGTCGAGGGCGCGCGGGTACGCGTGGGGCTGGGCATCGGACCGTTACGGCTGCACGCGCCGTGCCGGGTGGTGTGGACGCTTGACGAACGGCGGCGCACGGGCTGGGCGTACGGCACGCTGGCCGGGCACCCGCAGTGCGGGGAGGAGGCGTTCGTCGTCACCCGCGACGGCTCGGGCACGGTGTGGCTGACGGTCCTGGCCTTCAGCCGGCCCGCGGTGTGGTGGACGCGCGCCGCGGGCGGGCTGGTGCCGGTGTTCCAGCGCCGGTACGCCGACCGGTGCGGGACCGTGCTGCGGCGACTGGTGCGGGAGGGCGGACGTGCCGGGGACTGACAGGGCTCCCCGAAACGTCCCGCCGGAGCGGCGAGGCGCCCGACCGGCCCCGGGCTGGGCGGATTTCACCCCGTCGTCACACCACGGTGAGGACGCGGCAACACGGCCGGGCGAACGTGGCCGGGTGGACGAGACGACGACTGCGGGCAACCGCCCCGGCAGCCGGCGGCGCGGACGGTCCGCCGGGCACGCCCCGCGGGACGTGCTGCTGCCGCGCGGCGGCGACACGCTCACGGTGCGGCCGGTGGACGTCCGCGACGCGGACGCCGTGACGGCACTGCACGCTCTCTGCTCCGACGCCGCGCTGCGGGCCCGCTACCGGGCGCCGGGCGCGGCGACCGGCGCGCGGCTGCGCGGGGAGGCCGACGTGCTGCTGTCGCACCTGCTCGCTCCGCACATGGGCCACACCCTGGGCGCGTTCCGGTCCGACGGCGCAGTGGTCGGCCTGGGGCACCTGCTGTGGGACGGCGCGGACGAGGCGGAGGCCGCCCTCCTCGTGGCGGACTCCTGGCAGCGGCGGGGCGTCGGCGCCGGGCTGCTGCGGCGGCTGGTGAGCACGGCCGGAGAGCGCGGGCTCGGCCGGGTCTACACCGTCGCGACACGACCGGCTTCCGGCGCGGCGGCGGTGCTGCGCACGCTGGGGCTGCCGCTGGAGTTCCGTCACGAGGAGGACGCCGTCGTCGTCACGGCATCGCGGGTTCCGGCACCGTGTGGGCCGGCGCGGCCTGCCGGTCCGCCGGGGCTGGGACGACGCTGCCGGCTCCGCTGAGCGCCACGTCGAGGTCGTGCCACAGGTCCTCGACGTCCTCCAGGCCGACCGACATGCGCAGCAGCTTCTCGTCGATCCCACCGCTGCGCCGGTCGTCCTCGGGGACGATGCGGTGGCTGATCGAGCCGGGGTGCTGGATGAGCGTATCGACGCTGCCGAGGCTGACCGCGGGGGTGATGAGCCGCACGCCGGAGATGACCTCGTGCGGGTCGCCGGCCACCTCGAACGCGACCATGGCGCCGCCGATCCTCGGGTAGTGGACGCGGGTCACGCGGGGGTCCTCGGTCAGCCGGCGGACGAGTTCGGCGGCGGTCGCGGACTGGGCACGCACCCGGACGGGCAGCGTGGAGAGGCCGCGCAGCAGCAGGTATCCGGCCAGCGGGTGCAGCACGCCGCCGGTGGCGAAGCGGATCTGGCGGAGCTGCCGGGCGGTCTCCTCGTCGCACGCGATGACGCCGCCGAGCACGTCGCCGTGTCCGCCGAGGTACTTGGTGGCGCTGTGCAGCACCAGCCGTGCACCGCTCTCGCACGGCCGCTGCAGAACGGGGGTGGCGAAGGTGTTGTCCACCAGCAGCGGCACCGAGCCGGCGGCCTCGGCCACGGCGGCGAGGTCCTGCTCGGCCAGGGTGGGGTTGGCGGGGCTCTCGACCATGACCAGGCCGGTGTCCGGGCGGATCGCCTCGGCGATCTCGCCCGGGTCGACCCAGGTGACCTCGGTGCCGAGCAGGCCACTGGTCAGCAGGTGGTCGCTGCAGCCGTACAGCGGGCGTACGGCGACGACGTGGCGGAGTCCGGCCGAGGCGCGTACCAGCAGGGTGGCGGTGAGGGCGGCCATGCCGCTGGCGAACGCCACGGCCGCCTCGGTGCCCTCGAGACGGGCCAGGGCGTCCTCGAAACGCGCCACGGTGGGATTGTCGAGGCGGGAGTAGACCGGCGGCCCTTCCGGGCGCGCACCGGTGGCGGCGAACTCGTCGATGCGGGCGGCCTCGGCGCGGCTGTCGTGCGACGGGTAGGTGGTGGAAAGGTCCAGGGGCGTCGCGTGCAGGCCGAGGGCGGCGAGGTCCTCGCGTCCGGCGTGCACGGCTTCGGTGGCCAGCGATCGGGTGGCCGCAGTGGTCGTCTCCATGCTCCGATACTGAACAGCGACCGGTACTTAGCGGGATCCGGCCGTGCTACGTTCGGAGTATGACCGATTCCGTCGCTCTGGATCCGGTGGATCTGGAGATTCTGCGCCTGTTGCAGAACGACGCCCGGACCACCAACCGGGACCTCGCCGCCGCGGTCGGCATCGCGCCGTCGACGTGTCTGGACCGGGTGGGCCGGCTGCGGCGCAGCGGGGTCATCCTCGGGCATGAGTTGCGGCTGGACCCGGCGCGGCTGGGGCGGTCGCTGGAGGCGCTGCTGCTGGTGCAGGTACGGCCGCACCGCCGGGAGCTGATCGGGCCGTTCGTGGACCGCATCCGCGCGCTGCCGGAATCGCGGGCGCTGTTCCACCTGACCGGCCCGGACGACTACCTGGTGCACGTCGCGGTCACCGGGACGGCCGATCTGCAACGGCTGGTGCTCGACGAATTCACCTCCCGGCGGGAGGTGGCGCGGGTGGAGACCCGGCTCATCTTCCAGCAGTGGGCGTGCGGTCCGCTGCTCCCGCCCGCCTGACCGCGGCGCACCCGATCACGAACGGGGGCGGCCGATGGGCGTGACGTGGGGCTCGCTCGCGTACGAGGATGGACCGCATGTCCGATGCAACCAATGCCGCGCAGTCCACCGAGTCCGCCGAGGGGCCACTCCCCCGCCAGGTCGCGGACGCGTACGTCGACGCCCTCGTCGCGCTCGACCCCATCACCGGAACGTACCTGGGTGTGTCCGAGAGCCACAGCAGACTCCCCGACTTCTCGCCGCACGGGCAGGAGGAACTGGCCCGGCTGGGCCGTGACACGCTCGCGCGGCTGACCGAGGCCGAGCAGCGTCCGCGGGCCGGCAGCGACGCGGAACGACGGTGTGCCCGGCTGCTGCGGGAGCGGCTGTCCGCCGAACTGGCCCTGCACGATGCGGGCGAGGGCCTGCGGGCGGTCAGCAACCTGCACTCGCCGGTGCACGCGGTGCGCGGCGTGCTGACGGTGATGCCGTCGGAGACCGAGGAGGACTGGGCGGCGGTTGCACGGCGGCTGCGGGCGGTCCCGGCCGCGCTGGAGGGCTACCGGGCGTCGCTGGCGCAGGGTCTGGAACGGGGTCTGGCGGCGGGTCCGCGGCAGGTCGCCACGGTCGTGGGGCAGTTGGCCGAGTGGACCGGCGAGGGCGGCGGGGAGAGCTGGTTCGTCTCGTTCGCCGGTGAGGGCCCGGAACGGCTCGGCGAGGAGCTGGCCGCCGCGGCCGGCGAGGCCACAGGGGCGGTGCGGGAGCTGCGCGCGTGGCTGGTGAAGGTGTACGGGCCGGCCGTCGAGGGCGCCCCGGAGACGGTGGGCCGGGAGCGGTACGCCCGGTGGTCCCGGTACTGGAACGGCGCGGACCTGGATCTGGACGAGGCGTACGCGTACGGCTGGGCGGAGTTCCACCGGCTGCTGGCTCAGATGCGTGCCGAGGCGGAGAACGTGCTGCCCGGTGCGGCCACGCCGTGGGAGGCGCTGCGCCATCTGGACACCGCGGGCGAGGCCGTCGAGGGGGTCGAGGAGGTCCGGGACTGGCTGCAGGCTCTGATGGACGAGGCCATCGAGTCGCTGGACGGCACCCACTTCGACCTGGCCGAGCGGGTCAAGCGGGTGGAGTCGCGGATCGCGCCGCCGGGCAGTGCCGCGGCGCCGTACTACACGCAGCCGTCGCTCGACTTCTCCCGCCCGGGCCGCACCTGGCTGCCGACGCTGGGCGAGACCCGGTTCCCGGTCTACGACCTGGTGTCCACCTGGTACCACGAAGGCGTGCCGGGCCACCATCTCCAGCTGGCGCAGTGGACGCATGTCGCCGGTGAACTGTCCCGCTACCAGACGACGGTGGGGATGGTCAGCGCCAACGCGGAGGGGTGGGCGCTGTACGCGGAACGGCTGATGGACGAGCTGGGGTTCCTGCGGAACGCGGAGCGCCGGCTGGGCTACCTGGACGCGCAGATGATGCGGGCGCTGCGGGTGATCGTGGACATCGGCATGCACCTGGAGCTGGAGATTCCGGCGGACTCGCCGTTCCGTCCGGGCGAGCGGTGGACACCTGAGCTGGCGCAGGAGTTCTACGGCATGCACTGCGGGCGTCCGGCGGACTTCGTGGAGAGCGAGCTGGTGCGCTACCTGGGGATGCCGGGGCAGGCGATCGGCTACAAGCTGGGCGAACGTGCCTGGCTGAAGGGCCGGGACGCGGCGCGGGCGGCGCACGGCGACGCGTTCGACGCCAAGCGCTGGCACATGGCGGCCCTGTCGCAGGGGTCGCTGGGGCTCGACGACCTGGTGGCGGAGCTGTCGGCGCTCTGAGCCGCCCGGCGCGCACGGCCTTCCTCCGCGCTGCGCGCGCCGGGCCGCCGCCACCGCTCACGAGGTGAGCGGGGCGGCGCGGTGGCGCACGGTGGAACCGGTACGGGTCTTGAGCACCTCCAGCTGGACCGGGATGCGGGTGCGCAGGTCGGCGACGTGGCTGACGATGCCGACGCAGCGGTCGCGTTCGCGGAGTGCGTCGAGGACGTCGAGGACCTCGTCGAGAGTCTGCTCGTCGAGGCTGCCGAAACCCTCGTCGATGAAAAGGGTGTCGAGGCGGGTGCCGCCGGCCTCGTCGGTGACGACGTCGGCGAGGCCGAGGGCGAGGGCGAGGGAGGCGAAGAACGTCTCGCCGCCGGAGAGGGTGGCGGTGTCGCGCTGCACCCCCGTCCAGGAGTCGACGACGTGCAGGCCGAGGCCGGAGCGGCCGCGCCCGGAGGCGCGTTCGTCGGAGTGCACGAGGGTGTAGCGGCCGGCGGACATGCGCGCGAGGCGGGCGCTGGCCGCGGCGGCGACCTGTTCCAGTCGTGCGGCGAGGACGTAGGTCTCCAGGCGCATCCGGTGCCGGTTCTCCGCGGAGGTGCCGGCCGCCAGGTGGGCCAGGGCGGCGACGCGTTCGTGCACCCGGCGCAGCGGCGCGGTGCGGCGGATCTGAGCGGTGGCCCGGGCGCCGAGTTCGTCGAGTTCGCGACACCGGGCGC
Organism: Streptomyces sp. RKND-216; assembly: GCF_004795255.1. Classification (NCBI taxonomy): domain Bacteria; kingdom Bacillati; phylum Actinomycetota; class Actinomycetes; order Kitasatosporales; family Streptomycetaceae; genus Streptomyces; species Streptomyces sp. RKND-216. The sequence continues at coordinate 49,817 of NZ_SSBQ01000002.1, forward strand.
GGGCGGCGTCCAGGGCGGTGTCCGCGAGGCGCCGGGCCAGGTCGGCCTCGCGTGCGGCGGTCTCCGCACGGACAGGGTCGGCCGGGGGTGCCTGGGCCGCCGCGAGGAGTTCGGGGTCGGAGAGGGCGTCGGCGACGGCCTTCTCCTCGGTGTGCCAGGCGTCGAGGTCCCGCTGGAGACGGCTTTGCGTGGCAGCGTCGAGGAAGGCGTCCCGGGCGGCTTCGCGGGTGGGGAAGCCGGCTGCCCGCAGGGCTTCGGCGAGGCGCGTGTCCGCGTCGTCCTGATGGCGGGCCGCGGTGAGACGGGTGCGCGCGGCGTCGGCCGCGGTGGCGAGCAGCCGGGCGCGGCGTTCGAGGAGGTCGGCGTGCTCGGCGAGCGTTCCCTCGGCGCCGGTGGTGCGGGAGGTGCCGGTCCCCGCCCGGAAGCGCTCCAGTTCACGGGTGAGGGCTGCCTCCTCGACCTGGAGCGCTTCACGGCGGGAGGCGCGGGCGGCGCTGCGGCGTTCGGCGTCCTGGGCCGCGGACCGGCGGCGGGCGTGTTCGCGGTCGGCGCTGTCGAGGGCCTCGCGGGCGGAGTGGGCCCCGCCGGCGGCGGTGCGTGCCGCGGCGTGCTGTTCCTCCAGGGTGGTCGCGGCCTGTTCGAGGGCGGCGTGGGTGGCGTCGCCGGTTTCGGCGCGGGCGGCGGCGAGGTGGTCCCGGAGGGTGCGCAGCCGGCCGGCGGCTTCCTCGCGGGCGGTGTCGGCGCGCTGGTGGGCGTCCAGGGCTGCGTCCTCGGCGCGCTGGTCGGCGTGGTCGTCGGCGGGCTCGCGCGGGTCGGGGTGGGTGGTGGCACCGCAGACCGCGCAGGGTTCGCCGTCGCGAAGGGCGGTGGCGAGTTCTGCGGCGTAGCCGGCGAGCCGGCGGTTCCTGACGTCGAGCCAGTTCTCGCGGGCGTCTGCGGCCTCCTCGCGGGCGCGGAGGAGCGCCGCGCCGGCCAGGGGTTCCTCCTCGGCGAGCCGGTCACGCCGGTGGGCGGCCTCCAGCCTGCGGCGCGCCGTCCCCAGGCGGCCGTCCAGGTGTTCGGCCCGGGTGGCGGCCTCCTGCGCGGCGTCCACGCGCTGCTGGAGTGCGGCGCGGGTGGCGTCCCAGTCGGCGAGCCAGGCGGCGGCTTCGCGCAGACCCTCCTCGTCGGCGCGGGCTTCACGTTCCAGGGTGGCGAGTTGGGCGTGCAGGTCGGTGCGGCGCTGCTCGGAGCGGCGGGCCGCTTCCAGGGCGCCGAGGTCGCGGCGGGTGGCGCGTTCGAGGTCGGTGAGCCGGTCCGGGCCGGCGTCGGCGACGTCGGCGGGAAGGTCGTGGCGGGCGCGCGCCTCCGCCGCCGCGGCGCGGTCGTGGTCGGCGGCGGCCCGGTCGCCGTGGTCGAGGAGAGGAGCGACGGTGTCGGCGGCGCGGGAGGCGGCGAGGCGTGCGGCGGCGTCACGACGTTCGACCGCGCGGGCCTCGAGGGCGGTGTGGCGCTGCCGGGCTTCGGCGTACCGGCGCCGGCGGCGGTCGAGTTCACGGGTCTGCTCGGCCTCGCGGGCGGCGGCTTCGTGACGGGCGTCGGCGGCGCGGGAGGCGAGTACGGCGATCTCGTGCCGTTCGCGGGCGGTGCAGCGGGCCTGCGCGGCCCAGGCGAGGAGCCCGTCGGTGGTGGCGGGTGCGGTGGTCTCGCCGTCGGCAGGGGTGGAGGCAGAAGCGGGGACGGAGGCAGATGCGGGGGGAGCGGTCGCGGCGGGGGTGCGCGGGTCGGGTACGGACGCGGCCGGTCGCCGTGCGCGGGCCGGCTCATCGGCTCCGCCGGGCTGTTCCAGGTCGGCGAGGATGTCGGCACCGGCCGCCTGGCGGATGCGGTGGGCGTAGCCCGTGAGGGCCTGGTCGCTCTCGGAGACGTCCTGCTCGGTCTCCTTGCGCATCCGGGCGAGTTCCTCCTCGGCGGCGGCGAAGGCGGCGGTGTCGAAGAGGCGGCCGAGGAGCTTGGCACGCTCTTCGGCGGAGGCCCTCAGGAAGCGGGCGAAGTCGCCCTGCGGCAGCAGGACGACCTGGCAGAACTGGTCGCGGCTCATGCCGAGGAGCTGCGTGATCTCCTCGCCGATCTCCTGGTGGGAGAGGCTGAGCGCCTTCCACCCGCCGGTGGAGGGGTCGTGCTCACGCAGGGTGGACCGGGCGCGCTCCCGGGTGAAACCGGTGCCCGTCTTCTTGGGACGGAGCTGGTCGGGGGCGCGGGTGATCTCCAGGCGGCGGTCTCCCACCGTGAGGTCGAGGACGACGCAGGTGGCGGTGTGCGGGTCGGCATGGTGGCTGCGGAGAACGCCGCCGGGCTGCTGCCGGGCGCCGGGCACGGCGGCGTACAGGGCGTAGCACACGGCGTCGAGGACGGAGGTCTTGCCGGCGCCGGTCGCGCCGTGCAGCAGGAACAGCCCGCCGGCGGACAGGTCGTCGAAGTCGACGTGGTGGGTGCCGGCGAAGGGACCGAACGCGGTGAGCGTCAGGGAGTGGAGTCTCATCGGGCGGCTCCGCTTCCCGCGGTCTCGGTGCTCCGGGCACGGACGGCGTCCAGGGCGTCGCCGAGCAGGCCGCGTTCGTGGGCGTCGGCGGCCCGGCCGCCGCGCACGTGCAGGACGAAGTCCTCGGCGATCTGCTGTGCGGTGCGCCCGCGGACACGGGCCGCGTACCCGGTGTGCGGGTCGTCGGGAGCGCCCTCGGGGTCGAAGGCGAGGCTGAGGACGTGCGGGAAGCGGCGGGCCAGGCGGGCCATGGGTTCGGAGGGGCGGACGGCGTCGGTGAGCGTGGCCTCCACCCAGGCGTCCTCGTGCCGGGAGTGCGCTTCGGCGGCGAGGAGGTCGTCGAGGGTGCCGCGGAGGCGGGCGAGGGGGCGCGGGACAGGGCAGTCGAGGCGCTCGGCGCGTACCGCGCCCTCCGCGTCGAGGTCGATCATCCACATGGACTTGCGGTGCTCGCTCTCGGAGAAGGAATAGGCCAGGGGCGAACCGGAGTAGCGCACCCGCGGGGTGAGGGTCTGGCAGCCGTGGAGGTGGCCGAGGGCTGCGTAGTCGACGCCGTCGAAGACGGCGGCGGGCACGGACTCGACGCCGCCGACGGTGATGTCGCGTTCGCTGTCGGAGGGCCGGCCGCCGGTGACGAAGGCGTGCGCGAGGACGACGGACCGGGTGTCGGCGGGGCGGCCGGCGAGGTCGGCGCGCACCCGGTCCATCGCGGCGGTCAGCACGGCTTCGTGGCTACGCTGCCCGGCGCCGAGCGTGGTCTGGGTGAGCGTCGGTTCGAGGTAGGGCAACCCGTAGCAGGCGACGTCGCCGTGCTCGTCGTGGAGGACGACGGGGGTGCCGCAGCCGGCGGGGTCGGTGCGCAGGTGGACGCCGGCGCTGCGGATGAGGCCGGAGGCGACGCCGAGGCGCCGGGCCGAGTCGTGGTTGCCGGAGATCATGACGGTCGGGATGCCGAGGGCGGCGAGCCGGTGCAGGACGTCGTCGAAGAGTTCCACGGCGGCCAGCGGCGGCACGGCCCGGTCGTAGACGTCGCCCGCGACGAGGACGGCGTCGACCCGCTGTTCCTCGGCGGTGGCCACCAGGTGCGTGAGGAAGTCGCGTTGGGCGTCGAGCAGCCCGACGCGGTGGAAGGAGCGGCCCAGGTGCCAGTCCGAGGTGTGCAGCAGACGCATGGTCACAGACTCTAGGTGCGGCCACTGACATCGTCTTTCGCGGCCTGCGGCGTCCCGGAACCGACGGGTCCGTCCGCAGCCGACGGGGGGTCAGGCGGCCGTGCCGCCTCCGGTGACGGGGGGCGTGCCGCCCGCGGCGTAGGTGTCGCCGCCGAGTTCGAGGCGGGCGGTGCCGGCAGTGGCGTCGGCGAGCCGGGCGCGGAAGTCCTCCACCGTTGCGGCCGGCAGCGCGAGGTCGAGGGTGACTTCCGCGCCGTAGCGCACGTCGAGGACGGCCGCGTCACCGGCGGCGCGGAGGTCGTTCTCCAGGCGCCCGGCCCGTTCGTGGCCGACGGTGACCGTGACGAGGCGGCAGCGGCGCCGCTCCACGGTGCCGACCGCGTCGAGGGCGGCACCGACGGCGCCCCCGTAGGCGCGGATGAGTCCGCCCGCCCCGAGCTTGGTGCCGCCGAACCAGCGGCTGACGACGGCGACGAGGCAGCGGGTCTCGCGACGGGTGAGCATCTGGAGCATGGGCAGTCCGGCGGTGCCGCCGGGTTCGCCGTCGTCGCCGGAGCGCTGCACGCCCGCGTCGGCGCCGATGACGTACGCCCAGCAGTGGTGGCTCGCGGTCGGGTGCTCACGGCGGACGCGGGCGATCACCTCCTGGGCCTGCTCCTCGGTGGCGGCCGGGGCCAGCAGGCAGCGGAACCGCGAGCGGTTCACCTCCGTCTCGTGCACGCCCTCGGCGGCGACGGTGAGGTAGCCGTCCTGCTTCTCGTCGCTCCGGTCCCGTTCGTGCGGCATGACGGCAGCCTATGCGGGCGGCGGGGGAATGCCGCGGGCCGGTGCGCGGGTTGTGCACGGCATGAGCAGCGAGACGGAGACCATGCGGCGCGTCCTGACCTCCTCCGGGGACACCTGGGCGGTGGTCGGGCTGTCCGGCAACACCTCGCGGGCCGCCTACGGCGTCGCTCAGGTGCTGCGGCGGTTCGGCAAGAGGGTGGTGCCCGTCCATCCGCGGGCGGAGACCGTGCACGGCGAGCCGGGGTACGCGAAGCTGGCCGACGTGCCGTTCCCGGTGGACGTGGTGGACGTGTTCGTGAACTCCTCCCTCGCGGGCGGTGTCGCGGACGAGGCGGTGGCGGCCGGCGCGAAGGCCGTGTGGTTCCAGCTGGACGTGGTCGACGAGGCGGCGTACGAGCGGACGCGCGCGGCGGGGCTGGACATGGTGATGGACCGGTGCCCGGCCATCGAGATTCCGCGGCTCGGCCTGGGCTGAACGCGGCCTCCGCCCTCGGCCGACGGGCACGCCGGGGCCCTCCCGCCCGGGTGGGGTTCAGGCGGGACCGGGACGGGCGGAGGCTTTACCGGGGCGGGGGCACGGCGACCGCCATGGTCATCTCCACGGGCTGCGTGCCGTCGTTGCGGTAGCCGTGCGGTACGTGGGACTCGAAGGACGCCGAGGTCCCCGCGGGCAGCGCGTAGTCCTCGCCGTCGGCGGTCAGGATGAGTTCGCCGGCGGTGACGTGGACGAGTTCCGTCGTGCCCTGGGGGTGGGGGTCGGAGGCGCTGCCCTCCCCCGGCATCAGCCGCCAGTGCCACAGCTCCAGGGGGCCGGGGGCCTCGGCTCCCGCCAGGAGGGTGCTGTGACTCCCGGCGTCCGTGGACCACAGGCGCACTGCCTGGTCCGGCGGGACGACGCGGACCTGGGGCTCCCGGTCGAAGTCCAGCAGGGTGGTGATGCTCACGCCCAGCGCGTCGCCGACCTTGACGACGGTGCCGACGCTCGGGTTGGTGCGGGCCTGTTCGATCTGGATGAGCATGCCCCGGCTTACGCCCGCCCGGGCGGCGAGGGCGTCCAGGGTGAAGCCGCGTTCCTGCCGCCATCGCCTGAGGTTGCGGGCGAGGGACTGCGTGAGGTGGTCGAGGTCCGTCACGTGCGGGCGCACCGTCCAGTCGTGGTCCACTATTCTGCATGACAGAGTCCAGTCCGCCGTACTACGGTGTGCTGGACCCAACCGTTCACCACACTGTACTGCGAGGTGCCGTCATGACCGCAGCCCTGGCGCTGGCGACCAGCCTGATGTGGGGGCTGGCCGACTTCGGCGGCGGGCTGCTGACCCGGCGCATGTCCGCCCTCACCGTCGTGGTCGTGTCGCAGACCCTCGCCGCGCTGGTACTGGGCGCCGTGGTCGTGGCGACCGGAGGCTGGAACGAGTGGGGCCCGCAGCTGTGGTTCGCGGTCGCCGCCGGCGTGGTGGGGCCAGTGGCGATGCTCTCCTTCTACAAGGCGCTCGCGCAGGGGCCGATGGGTGTGGTCTCACCGCTCGCCTCACTCGCCGTGGTGGTGCCGGTCGGCGCCGGGCTCGCCCTGGGCGAGCGCCCGGGCTGGACGCAGGCCGTGGGCATCCTCGTCGCCGTCACCGGGGTGGTGCTGGCCGGCGGCCCGGAGCTGCGCGGCGCCCCGGTACAGCGGCAGACGCTGCTGCTGACGCTGGTCTCCGCTTTCGGTTTCGGTGCCGTGATGGCGCTCATCGAGCACGCCTCGACCAGCATCACGGGGCTGTTCCTCGCGCTGTTCGTGCAGCGGCTGTGCAACATCGCGGTCGGCGGCGGGGCGTTGCTGGTGCAGATGCGGCGCGGCGCGCCCGCGCTGCCCGAGGGCGGGGTGCCGGTACTTCGCTCCCAGCTTCCCGCGCTGGCCTTCGTCGGCCTCGCGGACGTGGCGGCCAACGGGACCTACGTACTGGCGGCGCAGCACGGTCCGGTGACCGTCGCGGCAGTGCTCGCCTCGCTCTATCCGGTGGTCACGGCGCTGGCGGCGCGGGGCGTGCTCAAGGAGAGACTGCGCGGTGTGCAGACCGCCGGGGCGGGGCTGGCGCTGGTGGGCACGGTACTGCTGGCCTCCGGCTGAGCGCGGAGGGGGGAGCGGGCGCGCGGGTCAGAAACGCTGGACGGCGTAGAGCAGCAGGGCGAACCCCTGGACGGCGATGGCCGCCAGAAGGAGTATGCGCAGCGTGCGGCCGCTCACGGCGCCTCCCGTCCCGGTGCCCGTGCCGCGCGGCGCCCTGCCGCCGGCCGTTCTCATTCCAGTGTGCCCGCGGCGCTGCGTTCGGATGCCGCCAGTGCGCGCAGTTCCCGGGCCGTGATGCCGTCGGGCAGCGGCTCGGGCGGCGGGGTGCGCAGCGGCGGCTGCCAGCCGTGCGCGGCGTCCCAGCGGCGCACCACCCGGGCCGGGGCGCCGGCGACCACCGCGTGGTCGGGCACCTCGCCACGCACCACCGATCCGGCGGCGACGACCACGTTGCGGCCCAGGCGGGCGCCCGGCAGGACCACGGCGCCCGCGCCCAGCCAGCTGCCGGCGCCGATGTGTACGGGTGCGGTGCGCGGCCACTGGCGTCCCACGGGAGCGCCGGGGTCGTCGTAGGAGTGGTTGGTGGAGGTGATGTAGACGTACGGGCCGCAGAAGACGTCGTCGTCCAGGGTGACGGAGGCGTCGGCGATGAGGTGGCTGCCGCGGCCGACGACGACGCCGTCTCCGAGAGTCAGCACGGTGTCGTCTCCGAGGTCCAGGCCGGGCATCATGCCCGCGGTGAGGGTCACGTCCTGACCGATGACGCAGTGGTCGCCGATCTCCATCCACGGCGCGCCGAAGACTGTGCCCTGCGGAAACGCCAGGCGGCTGTGGGGGCCGAAGGCGCGGAAGGTGTACGGTCCGGGACGCTGCGCCGTGACGGCGCCGAGGTGCTGGGCGCGGCGCCACGCGGCGTGCACGGCGCGGGAGGCCAGCGCGGAGAACAGGTTACCGATCGGTCGCACCGCCTCACGGTAGCGGCTGGGCGGCCGTCCCACCCCGCGCCGGGCCTGTGATCCTTCCCGCAGCGTCGCCCGCCGGGGCGTCGCGCGCGCCTGCCGTGCGGGGCGGCGGTCAACGTACGGGAGTCGCCTCGCGGTGCCGGCGGGCGAGTTCGAGGTACATGTCGGAGTTGGCGCGGATGCCCTCGCGTTCCTCCGGGGTGAGTTCGCGCTTGATCTTCGCCGGGACGCCGGCGACCAGCGAGCCCGGTGGGATCTGGAGCCCCTGCGGGACGAGCGCCTGGGCGGCGACGAGCGAACCCGCCCCGACCCGTGCGCCGTTGAGGACCGTGGCTCCCATGCCGATCAGGACGTCGTCCTCCACGGTGCAGCCGTGGAGGACCGCGTTGTGCCCCACGGAGACGCGGGCGCCGACGGTGACGGCGAAGCCGGGGTCGACGTGCACGGTGCAGTTGTCCTGGATGTTGCTGTCCGCGCCGAGCACGATCGGGCCGCAGTCCGCCCGCAGCACCGCGTGGTACCAGACACTCGCTCCGGCTTCCAGGGCGACCTCGCCCAGGACGACCGAGGTGGGCGCGGTGAACGCCTCCGGGTGGATCCGGGGCCCATGGCCGCCGACGGTCATGACGAGTGCGTTCTCCGTCATCGATGTCTCCCGTTCCGCGTCTCTCGGCGAGGTGCCACCCCACCCCGGCAGCCTACTGGAGCGGGGGCGACGCACCGAGGGGTGATCGAGGACCGCACAATGGGACGGTGGAGGAGCCCGCAGCCGTCTGCCGCCCGGTGGGCGGCGGTACCGCGAAACTGCTGCCCGACGTCGACCGCCGCCGGGCGTGGATGCTGACCGTCGACGGGGCGCCGCAGTCGTACGTGGACCTGGACGATCCGCTGCACCTGGAGTTCGAGTACGTGCGGCGGCTGGCCCACGTACTCGATCTCGCGGGGCCCGAGGGGGCGCCGCTGGACGTGCTGCACCTGGGCGGCGGGGGTTTGACGCTGCCGCGCTACGCCGCACACACCCGGCCGGGGTCGCGGCAGCGGGTCGTCGAGTCGGACGCGGAACTGTCGGCGCTGGTCGCGGAGTTCCTGCCGCTGCCGGCCGGGGCCGGGACGGCGGTGGAGGCGGCTGACGCCCGCGCGGCCCTGGAGTCCTCTCCCCCGGCGTCGGCAGACGTGGTCGTCGCGGACGTGTTCGGCGGGAACCGGGTGCCGCCGCAGATGACGACGGTGGGCTGCGCCCGGGCCGCGGCGCGGGCGCTGCGGCCCGGCGGGATCTACGCGGCGAATCTCGCGGACGCGGCGCCCTTCGGCTTTCTCGGTTCCCAGATCGCCACGTGGCGCGCGGCGTTCACCCGCGTGTGCGTCGTGGCGGAGCCGGCGGTGCTGCGCGGGCGGCGGTTCGGCAACGTGCTGCTGCTCGCCTCGGACGGCGAACTGCCGCCGCCCCTGCTGGCGCGGCGCACGGCGGCGGATCCGTTCCCCGCGCGGGTCGTCCCGGGTGCGGAGCTGGAGGCTCTGCGGGGCGGGGCGATCCCGGTTCAGGAGGACGCGGCCGCGCCGTCCCCGGTACCGCCGGAGGGTTCCTTCGGCATCGGCTGAGAGGCCTGCGGCGGTACGGGCTGCCCGACAGCCCCGGTGCCGTCCGCGACGTCGCGGGGAACCGTGCGGCGCTCCAGGCGGCGTACGTCGGGCACGCACAGGACCGCCGCGGTGAGCAGCACGATCACCGCGGAGCAGGACCACAGTGCGGCCGGCCGGCCGACGAGTTCCTCGGCGGGCCCGGCAAGAGCGGTCGCCACCGGGACCATCGCGAGGGAGCCGAACCAGTCGTAGGAGGAGACGCGGGAGAACTTCTCCTCGGGGACCTCCTGGTGCAGGGCCATCATCCACGTCACCCCGAACACCTCCACGAACAGGCCGGTGGCGAACATGACCCCGATCAGCGCCGCGGCGGACACCGGCACCGCGAGCGCGGCGGACGGCAGAGCGAGCGGGAAAACGCACAGGGCGCCGGTGAGCAGGATGCGGCGGGGTTTCCAGCGGGTCATCAGCAGCGCGCCGCCGACCGTGCCCGCGCCGAACGCGCCCAGGGCGACACCCCAGGGGCCGGCCCCGCCCAGGTGCTCCTGGGCGACCTGGGGACCGTACACCGCCTCCGCCGCGGCGACGACGGCGTTGACCACCGCGAACTGGACCACCACCGCCCACAGCCAGGTCCGGGAGACGACCTCGCGCCAGCCGTCCCGCAGGTCGGCGAGCAGCCCGCCCCCCGGGCCCCGTTCGGGAACGCCGCTGAGGTCCAGCAGGGCGCGGAGGAGTCCGGCGACGGCGAACGCCGCGGCGTCGGCCGCCAGGACCCAGCCCGGTCCGACGACGGCGACGAGCGCGCCACCGAGAGCCGCGCCACCGATGTTGGCGCCGTTGACACCCATGCGGAAGAAGGCGAAGGCGCGGGAGGACTGCTCACCGCTGACCGTGGCCAGCACCATGCCCTCGGACGCGGGGGCGAAGAACGCCTGGCCGGTTCCGCCCAGGGCGGACAGCAGGGCCATCTGCCACAGCTGGGCCTGCCCGGTGATCACCAGTGCGGCGAAGACGCCCTGCGAGGCGCAGTTGAGGGCGTTCGCGGCGACCATGACCCGGTGGCGGGGCAGGCGGTCGGCCACTGCGCCGCCGACCAGCAGGAACAGCACCAGCGGAACGGTGCGGGCGGCGGCGACCAGCCCGATGTCAGTGCCGTCGCCGCCGGCCGCGAGGACGGCGAAGGCGGCCGCCACGAGGGCGCCGGAGTTTCCGAGACCGGTGACGACGGCGGCGGCGGTGAGCAGGGCGTAGTTGCGGCCGGCCCAGGTCGCCCGGGTCGGCCGCTTCGCTGGTCCGGACGGCGCCTCGGGGTCGCCGCCGTGCTGGTCCGCCTGCCACATGGGCGGCAACCCTACGGGCCGTGCCGGGCACGTCGCAGCCCGGTTTCCGGTCGCTTGGACCGCGCGGCGGCGGTTGCGGCGCGAGCGACCGACCCCAACAAGTTACCCAGTGGTAATGTGCGCCCATGACGACGGAATCCGCGCCCTCCACGGGCGACACGCAGTCCTGGGGCGAGCTGCTGGCGGCCACTGTGCCGATGGTGCGCACCCTGAACCTGGAGTTCACCGAGACCACGGCCGAACGCGCGGTGCTCTCACTGCCGGACCAGAGCGCCTTCCACAACCACGTCGGGGGGCCGCACGCCGGGGCCATGTTCACCCTCGCGGAGTCCGCGAGCGGTGCGATCGTCCTGGCCGCTTTCGGCGACCAGCTCTCCCGCGCCGTGCCGCTGGCGGTCAGCGCGGAGATCGCGTACCGCAAGCTGGCCATGGGACCGGTCACGGCGACGGCGGAGCTGGGGCGGCCGGCCGCCGAGGTCGTCGCCGAGCTGGACGCCGGCGGGCGTCCGGAGTTCCCGGTGCGGGTCGTGATCACGCGCGAGGACGGCGAGACGACGGGCGAGATGTCCATCATCTGGACGTTGCGTCCGAAGGACTGACCGGCTGGTCAGAACGCCACACCGAAAGGGGCCACCGGGGGGCGTGACCCGCGTCACGTTGCGGGTCCGAGGTCGTGGGTTACTCTCCCCGAGATGTCCCTTTCTGTCGCGCAGCCCGCGGGTTTCCCCGCCCGCCTGGCACAGACGCTCCTCTCCCCCTGGTCCCGTTTCGGCCTGCTGATCGTGCTGCTGGCCACGGCCGCCACCCTGGTTCTGGTCTTCGAGCCGCAGCGCCTCATCACCGACGGCGGGATCGCCCAGCTGTCCGGTGCGCTGGCCGTGCTGCTCTTCGCCGCGGCCTACGGCACGTGCACGACGGCCTTCCTCCCCCGCCCCTTCCTCAACCTGGCGGCAGGCGCCCTCTTCGGCGCGCAGCTCGGCCTCGGCGCCGCGCTCGCCGGCACCGCCGTGGGCGCCGGAATCTCGTTCGGCATGGGCCGCCTGCTCGGCCAGGACGCCCTGCGTCCGCTGCTGAAGCACAAGCTGCTCACCAAGGCGGACCGGCAGCTCAGCCGCCACGGATTCCGCACCATGCTGATCATGCGGCTGCTTCCGGGTATTCCGTTCGCCGGTTCCAACTTCACCGCGGCCGTCTCCCGCATGAGCTGGCCGGCCTTCCTCTCGGCCACCATCCTCGGCTCGATCCCCAACACCGCCGCGTACGTGGTGGCGGGCAGCCAGGCCGGCACGCCGAACTCCCCGGCGTTCATGGTCGCGTTCGGCTTCATCGCGGTGTCCGGTGTCGGCGGAGTCGTCTTCGCCTGGCGCAAGCGCGCCAAGATGCGGGCGGCCACCGCACGGGCCGCGGGCGTCCCTGCCGACGCGGCCACCGAGGCACCGCAGCCGCTCGACGCCCAGCGGGTGGCGGCGGAGGAGGAGAAGGTTCTCGCCGCCCAGGCCGCCTGAGGCCACCGCCCCCCCACCCGGGGCACTCCGCTCCGGCCCTCCCCGCCCACGCCTCCCAGCCCGCCCGCGTCACCGCGCGGGCGGCGCCCATCGCGGGTCGCGTCCCACCGCGACCAACAGCCTCTCGAAACGCCCCGCATCGCCGGGAACGGGTACGGCTCGCCGAAGGCGCCCATCGAACGCGCGGTCGACCCCATCTGCGCGACGAGGTCCTCCAACTCGCCCAGCCCCGCCGTGCCCGCCGTGTAGTCCAGCCCGACCGCCCGGGCCAGGTCCCAGGGGTGCACGCTGAGGTCGAGCAGGACCATGGCGCCCAGCGTGCGCGCGGGCAGCCCCATGGAACCTGCCGTGCCCTCCTCGGCGCCCGGCTGCGCCCAGGCGCGCACCAGGCAGGGCGCCGGTCTCGCACGGAAAACGCGCCCGCCAGTCGCCGTGCAGGTAGACGGGCGTGGCGGAGAAAGTCCGCGTCGCGCTTGGCCGCCAGGATCGGGACATGGCAGGTCCACGGCGCGACACCCGCGGCATCGTCGACGCGCACGGCCTCTTCGCCCGCGTCCGGTTCCGCCGTCACGCGCCGGCCGCGGCGCTCCGGCCGTATCGGTCCGCGCCCTGCAACGGCTGTTCGCCGCCCAGGCGGTGTGGGCCCCAAGTGGGTGATCCTCCGCTACCGGATCCACGAGGCGCTGGAGCGGGCGGAGTCCTCCGGGCCGGGGGACTGGGCGCGGCTGCCGGCGGAGCCGGGGTACAGCGACCAGGCCCACCTGGTCCGCGACTTCACCGCGACGGTGGCGTGCCGCCGACCGCGTACGCGGCGTGACGCGGCACCGCCGTCCCGTCATCCACCCGTCACCGGCCCGCCGCCCACGCGTCACCTTCCGTCGACGGAAGGTGACGCCGTCTGTCCTAGAGTGGCGCGGGTCCGACTCGCACCGGCTCGCGAACAGCGCACACCTCGGGGACGCACGGGAATTCCATGTCTTGGTTCGAAGCATTCATCCTCGGGCTCGTCCAGGGGCTGACCGAATTCCTCCCCATCTCCTCCAGCGCCCACCTGAGGCTGACGGCCGCGTTCGCCGGCTGGAAGGACCCGGGCGCGGCGTTCACCGCCGTCACCCAGATCGGCACCGAGACGGCCGTGCTCATCTATTTCCGCAAGGACATCGCCCGGATCGTCACCGCGTGGTTCCGGTCGCTGACCGACCGGGCCATGCGCCGGGACCACGACGCGCAACTCGGCTGGCTGGTGATCGTCGGGTCCATCCCGATCGGCGTGCTGGGGCTGACGCTGAAGGATCAGATCGAGGGGCCGTTCCGTGACCTGCGGCTGATCGCCACCACGCTGATCGGCGTCGGCGTCATCCTGGGCGTCGCGGACCGGGTGTCGGCCCGGCGGGAGCGCGGCGGGCGGCACCGTGCGCGCCGCGCGCCCAAGACGCTGGAGAACCTGACCGTGAAGGACGGCCTGCTCTACGGGCTGGCGCAGGCGTGCGCGCTGGTGCCGGGCGTGTCGCGGTCCGGGGCGACGATCAGCGCGGGGCTGTTCATGAACTACACCCGCGAGGCCGCCGCCCGGTACTCCTTCCTGCTCGCCATCCCCGCGGTGCTGGCGTCCGGACTCTACGAACTCACGGAGATCGGCGAGGGGCACGTGTCCTGGGGGCCGACGCTCTTCGCCACCGTGCTGGCGTTCGCAGTCGCCTACGTGGTCATCGCCTGGTTCATGCGGTACATCAGCACCAGGAGTTTCATGCCGTTCGTGATCTACCGGGTGCTGCTGGGGGTGGTGATCTTCGTCCTCATCGCGCTGGGCGTGCTCACTCCGCACGAGGCGGGTGACGTGGGGTCGGGGCAGGGCTCGCGCTGAGGCGCCCCGAGACCGAGCCGACACCGCCCCGAGACCCAGCCGCCGCCGTGCCGCCGCCACGGAGGAGGCCGCGGGTCAGGGGGTCATGGTGAGGCCGTCGTCGGCGGCGCCGCGGGCGAGCACGGCCTCCCGGATGCCGTTCAGCGCCGCGGTGTACTGCGGGCGGCCGGATCCGCGGGCCTCCTCACCGGTGAGGTCGACCAGCCGGAAGCGTGGCTCACTCGCCATCAGGAACGGCGTGAAATCCGCCTTCCGCACGCGCCACGCGCCGCCCTCGCGCCGCGGCGGGGCGAACGTGAAGCGGGCGGCGCTGCCCATGCTGCCGCGCGGGTCGTTCATCACTCCGGCGACCTGGTCGCCGAGTCCGTAGACCACCCAGGTGCCGTTGACCTTCTCGTAGGCCTGCGGCACGTGGTTGTGGGTGCCGAGGATCAGGTCGATGTCGCGCCGCCCGTCGCTGCGCGACGCGGTCAGCTCCTTGGCCAGCCGCAGCTGGTCCGTGTCCGGCTCCTGCTGCCACTCGGTCCCCCAGTGGAGAGACACCACTACGACGTCGGCGCCGGCCTTCCGGGCCGCACGGGCGTCGGCGACCACCTTCCGCGGGTCGAGGAGGTCGACGAGCCAGGGCTTGCCGTGCGGCACTGGTATGCCGTTGGTGCCGTAGGTGTAGGCGAGCTGGGCCACCTTCGCGTCACCCGCGTCCAGCAGGACGGGCTCGACGTCCTCCTTCGCGGAACGCGCCGAGCCGACGTGCCGGACCCCCGCTTCGTCGAGGGCGTCCAGGGTACGGCGCACACCTTCCGGGCCGGCGTCCAAGGTGTGGTTGGAGGCGGTGGAACAGCTGTCGTACCCGGTGGCGGCGATGGCCTCGGCCACGTGTGGCGGCGTCTGGAAGGCGGGGTAACCAGTGAAGGGGCCGCCGTCGGCGCCGTAGACGGTCTCCATGTGGCAGACCGCCAGGTCCGCGGCCGAGACGAGGGGTTCGGCGGCGGCGAGCATGGGCCGGAAGTCGTAGCCCTTGCCGCCCGCGTCGCGCCGTGCCTGCTGGATGATCGAGTCGTGCGCAAGGATGTCGCCGGTGGCGAGGAGGGTGAACCCTTCTGCGGACTCGCGGTGGGCGGCCGCTGCGGCGTCCCGGCTCCTGCCGCCGTCCGAGGCTGCGCCGTCGTCGCCGGCCCGGTCCGTCCCGCAGGCTGGAAGCGCTGTGAGGAGCGCGGTGACGGCGCAGGCGAGGGCGACGCGGTGGCGGGGGTGGCGGGTGCGGTCTCTTCCGTGGTGGTGCGTGGGCATGCGGCATCTCCGGAGGGTGCGGGCGGTGGGCGCGGTGTCGGGGCGGGGCGGTGTCGGGGCGGCGGGTGCCGTTCAGCGGGTTTCGGTGAGGCCGTCGTCGGCAGCGCCGCGGCTGAGTACGGCCTCGCGAACGCGCTGCCGGACCGCGGGGAAGCGGTCCTCGGTCGCGCGGACCACCCGGAACGGCGGGCCGGTGTCGGAGTGCGTCACCAGGAAGCCGGCCTCGGAGACCGTCCAGGGCTCTCCCGCGCGCTCGGGCGGGGTGAAGGTGAAGCGCGCGGTGGAGCCCTCGTTGCCCCGGTACATGGAGGGGATGAAGCTGGCGACCTGGTCGCCGAGGCCATAGACGACCCAGGTGCCGTTGACCTTCTCGTAGGCCTGCGGCACGTGGTTGTGGGTGCCGAGGATCAGGTCGATGTCGCGCCGCCCGTCGCTGCGAGAGGCGGTCAGCCGCTTCGCGAGGCGCAGTTGCCGCGCGTCCGGCTTCTGCTGCCACTCGGTGCCCCAGTGGACGCTGGCGACGACCACGTCGGCGCCCGCCTTCCGTGCGGCGCGGGCGTCGGCGACGACCTTCCGCGGGTCGAGGAGGTTGACGGCCCAGGGCTTGCCGTCGGGCACCGGTATGCCGTTGGTGCCGTAGGTGTAGGAGAGGTGGGCGACGGTGGCGCCGCCGGCCTTCAGCAGGGTGGGGCTGTTCCGTTCGCGCGACGACCGCGCGGAGCCGGCGTGCTCGAGTCCTGCCTCGTCCATCGCCCGCAGTGTGCGGGTCAGACCCTCCATACCGGCGTCGAGAGTGTGGTTGGAGGCGGTGGAACAGCTGTCGTACCCGGTGGCGCGCAGCGACTCGGCGAGCTGCGGCGGCGAGCGGAAGAGAGGGTAGCCGGTGAACGGGCCGTCGGCGTCGCCGTAGGGGGTCTCCATGTGGCAGAGCGCGAGGTCGGCCTGTGCGACGACGGGGCGGATGCCGGCAAATATGCGGGTGAAGTCGTGACCCTCGCCCCCGGAGTCCTGCCGGGCCTGCCGCATGATCGAGGGGTAGGGGATGACGTCGCCGGAGGCGACGAGCGTGAACGGTTCCGCGTCGGCGGCTCGGGCCGCGGGTATCCGCTGCTCGTCCCGGTCGCCGGCGGCCGCGTCGGTGCCGGTCCGCGTCTGGCTGCACGAGGCGAGCGCGGCGCAGAGCGTGAGCACTCCCGCGAGCCGTACCGGCCGTCGTATGCGTCCCATGACTGTTCCTCGCCTCTCCTCGGCGTGCGTGCCCGTGACGGGCTCCTGCTTCGCACCCTGAAGCGGGCGGAGGGAACGCGACAGCCGGGAGGTCCGTCGGGGGGAGGAACGTCAGGGGGACGGGCTAGCGGCGGGGCCGGGCCGAGGGCGGCGCGGCGTCGGAGCCGGTGTCGGGCCGGGGTCCGCTGTGGGATGTACGTGGGGCTGAGGCGTACTCCTGTGGGGGTAGGAGAGATCGGGACCGCCAGAGGACGCATTCGCTGTCCGACGGGTCCATGGTGGAGGTATGGACGTCTTCTGGTCGGAGCGAGGTGCGCGGCGGTGAACACGCTGATCGCCTCGGTCCTGCTCGCGGTCCTCTCGGCGGTCGCCTACGCGGGAGCGGCGATCGTCCAGGAGCGGATCGCGTCGACGACCGACCCGAGCCGTTTCGCGCTGCTGCGCAACGGCCGCTGGTGGGTGTCGGTCGTGCTGAACGGCACGGGCGCGCTGCTGCACGTGGCGGCGCTGGGGCTGGGTCCGCTGACGGTCGTGCAGCCCCTGGGAGTGCTGACCATCGTGATCGTGGCCCCGCTTGCCGCGCTGACCGTGAAGCGCCGGGTCGGCAGGAGGGCCTGGCGGGGCATCGGCCTGGTGACGCTGGGGCTGGCGGCGGTGCTGCTGTTCACCGGCGCGAACGCTTCGAAACCGCTGGGCGCCGGCGGCCAGTACGCGGTGACCGGCGTCGCCGCGGCCGGCGTCCTGCTGCTGGTCGGCTGCGCGACGGTGCTGAGCCGGACGGGGCGCACCGGCCTGCGCAGCATCGCCCTCGCGACCGCAGCCGGGGTCGCGTTCGGCACGGCCTCGGTGTGCGTGAAGGCGGTCGCGGAGGGCTGGGCGCTGACGTCGCCGGCCCGGGCCGTTCCGGTGCTGGGCCTGATCGCGGTCTTCGCGGTCACCGGTCTCGCCACCTCGCAGGCGGCGTACCGGGGCGGCGGCCTGGCCACGCCGCTCGCCACGGCGACGGTGGTCAATCCGGTGGTGGCCGGGGCGGTGGGCATTCTGCTGCTGGACGAGGGCTTCCGCTACGGGGCTCCGGGTGCGGTGGCCGCGCTGCTGGGCGCCGTGGTGACCGGCTGGGGGCTGTTCGTCCTCACGGCCGACAACGTGGCGCGGCAGCGGCGGGCGGCGGCCGCCCGAGCGGTCGTCATCCCCGCGCCGGTGGCGCGGCCGGAGGCCGCCGGGGCGCTGGTGCCGCTGACGGCGGGGCTCGACCCGGCGGCGGTGCGGGGCGAGGGCCGGGCGGACGGTACGGCCGTGCCGCACCCGGCGCATTGCCGGAGCTGACCCGGGGCGGATGTCCGCCCCGGGGCCGTCACCACGTCAGACGGACTGCTCCTCGACCGCACGGATCACGCGTTCGCACAGTTCGTGGGTGAGCAGCGCGTCGCGGGCGGACAGCGGCCGCCCGGCGCGCACGGCGTCCAGGAAGCCGAGGACGGCCTGCTCGATGCCGCGCTGCCGGGCGACGGGCACCCAGTCGCCGCGGCGCCGCACGCTGGGCTGCCCCTTGTGGTCGACGACCTCGGCCAGGTCGCGGACCTCCCGCTTGGTGTCCTGCCCCGAGACCTCCAGGATCTCCTCCGCCGATCCGGAGAGCCGGTTCATGACGCCGAGCGCGGTGAAGCCGTCCCCGGCGAGCTGCAGGACCAGGTGGTGCAGCAGCCCGTCGCGGACCCGGGCGTGGACTGTGACCTGGTCGTGGGGGGCGGGAGCGAGGAAGCGCAGGGTGTCGACGACGTGGATGAAGTCGTCGAGGATCATGTGCCGCGGGCTCTCGGGCAGGCCGACGCGGTGCTTCTGGAGGACGATCAGGTCGCGTGGGTGCTCCAGGCACTGCGTGTAGCACGGCGCGTGGCGGCGGTTGAACCCGACGGCGAGGGGGATTCCGGCTGACTCCGCGCTGTCGACGAGTGTCTCCGCGTCGGCCAGGTGGCGGGCGAGCGGCTTGTCGACATAGGTGGGGACGCGCGCGTCGAGCAGGCGGCCGACGAGTCGGGGGTGTGCCGGGGTCGCGGCGTGGACGAACGCCGCGTCCGGGCGGGCGTCGAGGAGACCCTCGATCGTGGCGTGGCGGTGCGCGGGAGGGACGCGGTAGGCGTCGCCGAGTTCGCCGAGCACCCGGGCGTCGCGGGTCACCAGGTGCGGCTCGAGACCGGGCTGTGCGGTGAGCACCGGCAGGTAGGCCTTGCGGGCGATCGCGCCGAGCCCGATGATGCCGATCTTCACGGGTGCTCCTGGTCCGTTCGGTGAGGGCGGCGGCTGCCGCGTGGTGGATGTACCCGGCGGCGGCACCTCGACGCCCGCGTTTTCACTCTCCCGGGGAATGTCACGGCACCCCGCCGACGTGCAGGGTTGCGGGGGTGAGACGTATGACGGGAGCCGTGGTGCTGGGGTGCGTGTCCGTCGTGGCGGTGACGGGCTGTGTGACGGTCCGGGAGAAGGGGGAACCGCACGGGTCCCCCGGCCCCGGTTCTTCGCGAGCGGCGGACGCGCCGGAAGCGGCGGACGGGGGTGGTTTGTCGCGGGCGGGCCGGCCCTCGCCGCACGAAGGGCTGTCACGCCCGGCCCCGGCGCCGGGCGCGTCCGTGCGGTACGAGGCCCGGCCCGGCGCCGTACCGGAAGAAGAAGCGGCCGAGCGCGGGGCGGCCGCGCAGGTGCCGGAGGCGGAGGGACCGGCCGGGCGGCCCGCTCCCGGGGGCGCCGCGGAACGGCGGTCCCCGGCCCTGCGGCCCGGGGACATGCCGGGGCTGCCGGGCGGCGCGGGGATGTGCGACCTCGGCCGCCGGTACGGCGGCTGGGACGCGGGCAGCGCCCCGCAGGACGCCTGCGAGCGGGCCTACGGGCGCTGATCCGGCTCCTCCAGTCTCCGGCCGAGCCGGTCGATCGCGGCGAGGACGCCCCGGCCGTAGGCGTCGTCGGGCAGCACGTGCGCCGCGTGCCGCGCGCGGTCCAGCTCGCGGCGCGCGGCGCCCGGGTCGCCGAGTTTGACATGGTCGGCGGCGAGGTTGAGATGCAGGGAGGGATACAGGGCCCGCACCGCGACGGCGTGCTCGCCCCGGGCTGCGTGGTCCTCGGTGAGCGAGTCGGCGGCGGCCAGCGCCCGCAGGTCCCAGGCCAGTTCGTCGGCCGGGTCGTCCTGGGTGTCCGCCATGTAGTGGGCGATGGTGCACCGGTGGAAGGCGTCCGCTGCGGAGGTCTCCTCCCACAGCGCGGCGAAGCGGCTGCGGGCCTCCTCACGGTCTCCGGCGTGGTGGAGCATCACCGCCTGACCGATGCGCGTGGTCGGTTCGCCCTGCGACGGCTGGGGCGCTGCTGCGGTCATGGCTGCTCCTCGACGATGTGCGTGCCAACGGGTCCCGCGTGGGAGGTGGCGGGGTGGCGGTCAGGCGGCCAGGTCGGGGATGCGCCAGTCGACGGGGTCGTGGCCCTGGGCCCGCAGGGCCGCGTCGATCTGGCTGAACGGGCGGGAGCCGAGGAACTTCTTCGCCGAGAGCGGGGACGGGTGGGCCCCCTCGACGACGGCGTGCCGGGTGGTGTCGACGAGACGGAGCTTCTTCCGGGCGTAGGCACCCCAGAGCACGAACACGGCGGGCTGCTCGCGGTCGGACACGGCGCGGATCACGGCGTCGGTGAACCTCTCCCAGCCCTGGTTCTTGTGCGAGTTGGGCTCGGCCTCACGCACCGTCAGCACGGAGTTGAGCAGCAGGACGCCCTGCCGCGCCCACGGGGTGAGGCAGCCGTTGTCGGGCACCGGGTGGCCGAGGTCGTCCCGCAGCTCCTTGTAGATGTTGCGCAGCGAAGGCGGGGTCCGTACACCCGGACGCACGGAGAAGCACAGGCCGTGGCCCTGGCCGGCACCGTGGTAGGGGTCCTGACCGAGCACGAGTACCTTGACCTGGTCGAAGGGTGTGGCATCGAGGGCGGCGAAGACCTCGTCGCGGGGTGGGTAGACCGGTCCCGCCGCTCGTTCCTTCTCGACGAACTCGGTGAGTTCGGTGAAGTAGTCCTCGTCCAGCTCCTCGCCGAGGACGTCCTGCCAGGATCCGGGCAGCATGCCGATCACGCGTCAACCTCCGTCAGATGCAGGCGCGTTCCGCTTGGTGTTCCCACGCGCCGGAACCGAAGGTACCGGGCGCCACCGACAACGCCGCGCCGGGCGGCGCGGTGCGGGGTTGTCGGCCCCGCGTACAGGCGTGCGCCCCGGCTGCCGACCAGCCGGGGCGCACGCAGTGCGGAAGGGCGGAGGCCGCTACCAGCTCGCCTTCCGGTTCAGCTCCCACATGCGCATGATCGTCGAGGGGTCGATGCACCATTCGACGCCGGCGATGTCCTTGCCGGCCGCCACGTACACCTTGCCCTGCCAGAGCGGCAGCAGGCGGGCATCCTCGGCGAGGATCTTCTGCGCCTCGGTGAACGCCTCGCTGGCGATGCCGCGGTCGTCCTGCTTGCGGGAGGAGGGCAGCAGCTCCTGGGTGATGCGGGGTGCCTCGTACGGCGTGTTCAGCGCGTTGTTCTCGCCGACGAACGGTGAGATGAAGTTGTCCGCGTCGGGGAAGTCGGGGGCCCAGCCACGGCCGAAGACCGGATACTCGCCGTGCAGGTAGTCCTGGGAGTACTCGTTCCACGGCTTGCCCTTGACGGTGATGTCGAAGAGGCCGGAGCCCTCGAGCTGGCGCTCGATCTCCTCGAACTCCTTCTTCATCGTCGAGCCGTAGCGGTCGGTGGTGTACCAGAGGGTCAGCGGCACCTTCTCGGTGATGCCGGCTTCCCGCAGGACTTCCTCCGCGCCCGCACGGCTGGGCTCGCCGTACTCGTCGAAGTAGGCATTGGTGTGGCCGGTCAGGCCACTTGGCACCATGGAGTACAGCGGCTCGGCGGTGCGGTCGTAGACGTTGCGCACCAGCGCCTTGCGGTCGATGAGCTGGGCGATGGACCGGCGGACGGCTTCGTCGCCCGCCCAGTCGTACTTGGGGTTGAAGACCAGGTAGCGGATCTCCTTGCCCGGGAGCTCGCTCAGCTCGATCTTGTCGTTGCCCTTCGCGCCGGCGTCCTGGAACTCGCTGATCTGACTCGGCGTGAGCCCGCGGAAGGTGACGTCGAGTTCGCCCTTCTTGAACTTCTTCACCATCGCCGTGGAGCTCTGGAAGTAGCGGATGGTGACCTTGTCGTTCTTGATCTCGGCGGCACCCTTGTAGTCCGGGTTCGCGAGCAGGACGGCGCGCTTGTTCTCCCTGTACTCCTCGAGCACGTACGGGCCGGATCCGACGATCTCGGTGCCCTTGAGCAGCCCCTTGTCGTCGTACACCTCCGGGTCGACGATCGAGGCCGCGGGAGTGGCGAGGACGTATTCGAAGGTCGCGTCCGACTCCTTCAGGTGGAAGACGATCTCGTGCTTCCCCGGGGTCTCGATGCGGTCCAGGCTGCCGAGGAGGCCCGAGGGGCCGCCTTCGGCTCCGATACTGAAGACGCGCTCGAGGGAGAACTTGACCGCCTCCGCGTCCAGCGGGTTGCCGTTGGAGAAGGTGAGGTCCTCGCGCAGGGTGCAGCGGTACACCTTGCTCGCCGTGTCGGTGAACTTGCAGGACTTGGCGGCGTCCGGCTCGGGCGAGCTGGAGGAGTTGGGGAAGTGCATCAAGGTCTGGTAGACGTTCCGGAACAGCTCCCAGGACTGGTCCCACGCGCCCGCCGGGTCCAGGACGCTGGGCGAGCTGGTGGTGCCGACCACGATGGACTGGTCCTCGTCGTTGTCACCACCGGGCAACACGCTGCACCCGGCGAGCAGCGCCGCGCTCGCCGCGATCGCTGCGATTCTCAGAGGTCCGTTCCGGTCGAACACGTACGCGCTCCTCAGTCGGCGGGGCCACTGCTTGATGCGGTTGCATGAGGGATGTCGCCCGCCGGCCGGTTCCATGCGCTTCGCTTGCGCATCCGTGTGTCCTGCACGCGGATGCCCGCGCGGACCTGCTGGCCGCAGGCGCATCAGACCTTACCCCAGCCTCCCAGCCGTGAGCAGGGACAGATCATCCCTTTGTGACGCCCTTTTCGAAGGCGTCACAGATCTGATGCCGCTCCACTGCGGAGCGGCATCAGACGGGTGACCAGCGGTGGACTCGCCTCAACTCAGGGTCATCAGACGCCGGCGTTGAGGAAGAGGCCGCCGTCGACGACCAGGGTCTGGCCGGTGATCCACGCCGCGGCGTCCGAACTGAGGAACGCGGCGGCGCCGCCGACGTCCTCGGGGGCTCCGAGCCGCCCCATCGGGTAGCGGGTCGCGGCCTCGTCCTCACGGCCCTCGTAGAGCGCCGCGGCGAACTTCGTCTTCACCACGGCCGGGGCGAGCGCGTTGACGCGGGCGGCGGGCGCGAACTCGTGGGCGAGCTGCTGCGTCAGGTTGACCATCGCCGCCTTGCTCATGCCGTAGGCGCCGACGAAGGGCGAGGCCGAGAGTCCGGCGATGGAGGCGATGTTGACGATGGAGCCGCCGTGGTCGCGCTGCCAGGCGGCCCAGGTCCGCTGGGCGAAGCCCAGGGCCGAGATGACGTTGGTTTCGAAGACCTTGCGGGCGACGGCGAGGTCGAGATCGGCCATGGGCCCGAAGACGGGGTTGGTCCCGGCGTTGTTGACCAGGTGGTCGAGCCGTCCGTAGGCGGCCATGACCGCGTCGACGGCGGCGGCCTGGTGGCCGGTGTCGTGCGCCTTCCCCGCGACGTACATGGCCCGGTCGGCGCCGAGCGAGGCCACCGCGGTCTTCAGGGCGTCCTCGTTGCGACCGGTGATGCAGACCCTGTCACCGCGTGCCACGAGGGCTTCGGCGACGGCGTATCCGATGCCGCGGCTGCCGCCGGTCACCAGGGCCGTCCGCCCGCTGTCCGGGCGGGGCGCTCCGGGCTGTGACGGGTCCGGCTGTGCTGTGTCGGTCATGGGGGTGGCTCCTGTCAGTTGAGGGGGCCGCCGGCCACGTACATGACCTGGCCGGAGACGAATCCCGCGTCGTCGGAGGCGAAGAAGGCGATGGCGCCGGCGACGTCCTCGGGGCGGCCGACGCGCTGGACCGGGATCTGGGTGGCTGCTGCGGCCTGGAACTCGTCGAAGTCCATGCCGACGCGTTCGGCGGTGGCGGCCGTCATGTCGGTGACGATGAAGCCGGGCGCGACGGCGTTGGCGGTCACGCCGAACTTGCCCAGTTCCTTGGCGAGGGTCTTGGTGAAGCCCTGGAGGCCCGCCTTGGCGGCGGCGTAGTTGACCTGGCCGCGGTTGCCGAGGGCGGAGCTGGAGGAGAGGTTGACCACGCGTCCGAACCCGGCGTCCACCATGTGCTTCTGGCAGGCCCGGGTCATCACGAAGGCGCCGCGCAGGTGGACGTTCATCACGGTGTCCCAGTCCGCGTCGCTCATCTTGAACAACAGGTTGTCGCGGAGCACGCCGGCGTTGTTCACCAGCACGGTGGGCGCGCCGAGTTCCTCGGCGACCCGGGCGACGGCGGCCTCGGCCCGCTCGGTGTCGGCCACGTCGCAGCCGACGGCGATCGCCCGCCCCCCCTCGGAGGTGATCTTCTCGACGGTGTCCTTGCAGGCCGCCTCTTCGAGGTCGAGCACGGCGACGGCCCTGCCCTCATGGGCCAGACGCACGGCGGTGGCCGCGCCGATGCCTCGGGCTGCGCCGGTGACGATCGCGACGCGCTGCTCGCTGGTGGACATTTCGTTCTCCTCGTCCTCGTGGGGTCGCCGGCGGGCCACGTGCCCGCCTGGTGAGCAACCGCTTAGTAGGCTCGGTGGTCGTGACGCTAGAAGTCGTGGCACTCCGTGTCAACGGCAGCCTGGTTCGTGCCGGTCACCGCACCAGGAGGTCCAGCAGCCGCCGGGCTTCGGCCTCGGGGTCCGCGGTCAGGCCGGTGTGCACCGGGCCGGGCTGGACGACGGTACTGCGCGGCGCGACGATCCAGCGGAAGCGGCGTCCGGCGTCGTCGCCCGCGGCCTGCCCCGCGTCGCCGCCGCCCCGGCACACCCCCTCGACCGCGCGCAGCGCGGCGTGCACCCCCGCCACGTCGGCGTCCGGGTCCAGGGCGCGCAGCCGGTCCTCGTCCAGGTGGGTCAACGCGGCGGCGTAGGAGCGCGCACGGCAGTAGAGCACGACGCCGGCGTTGATGAGTTCGCCGCGTTCGACGCGCGGGACGACGCGGAGCAGGGCGTATTCGAAGACCATGCGAGGCGTCATCGCGTCTCCCCCGGCTTCCCGGCGTGCCGGGCGCGGGCCGGCTCGGGCCCGGTGCCCGGGTGCCCGGTCAGCCAGCCCGGGGCCTGTGAGGGCCGGTCGGGGGTGGGTGCGCCCATTTCGACGCGCTCGTGCACCTGCGGCGCGCGGGCCGCGAGGACGCGGGTGTAGGCGGCGCGGACGTCGTCGGGGTGATCGAAGCCTGGTTCGCCCGCCAGCCAGTCGTCGGGGATGTCCGCGGTGCACCGGTCGAGGAGTGCTGGCGTGACCCGGGGGGCGAGGTCGGCTGCGGCGGCGGCCACGTCGGGGGCGAAGGGCGCGAGGACGTGGTCCGACGCGTCGTAGCGGCGGTCCGCGGCAGCGCCGGCCTTCGGCCAGTTGTGGTGCCAGATCAGGGAGGCCCCGTGGTCGATGAGCCACAGGTCGCCGTGCCAGACCAGCAGGTTGGGGTTGCGCCAGGAGCGGTCGACGTTGCCGGTCAGGGCGTCGAACCAGACGATCCGCCCGGCCTCCCGGGCCGTCACCTCGTAGGCGAGCGGGTCGAATCCCAGGGAGCCGGGCAGGTAGTCCATGCCCAGATTGGGACCGCCGCTCGCTTTCAGCAGTTCCTGCACCTCCTCGTCAGGCTCGGCGAGCCCGAGGACCGGGTCGACGTGGACGACTGCCAAGTCCGGTACGCGGAGCCCCAGGAGCCGGGCGAGACGCCCGCAGACGACCTCGGCGACCAGCGTCCTGCGTCCCTGTCCGGCACCGGTGAACTTCACGACGTAGGTGCCCAGGTCGTCGGCTTCCAGGAGGCCGGGCAGTGAGCCGCCCTCGCGCAGGGGCGTGACGTACCGGGTGGCGGTGACTTCGGGCAGCATCGCACCAGGTTATGCGGCGCCGTGTCGTTGAACGTGACGGCCCGGGCGCACGTAGGAAGGTGTGGACGGCTGTCCCGAGACCGTAGGAGCGTGGCATGAACACCGCCTTTCCCACCCGCCGTACCGTACTGGCCGCCGCGGGGACCACCTCGGCCGCGCTGGCCCTCGCCGCGTGCGGGAGTTCCGGCGGCGGGGACACGGGCGGCGAGGAGTCGCCCGGGTCCGGCGACCAGCCGACCGGAAAGGGCACTTCGGAGCCCGGCGGGGGCGGCGCGGAGCTGGTGAGCACCTCCGAGGTGCCGGAGGGCGGCGGGACGATCCTCAAGGAGGAGAAGGTGGTCGTCACCCAGCCCTCGGCCGGCGAGTACAAAGCCTTCTCCGCGGTGTGCACGCACCAGGGCTGCGTGGTGTCGTCGGTCGCGGACGGCTCCATCAACTGCGCGTGCCACGGCAGTCGTTTCGCCGTCGCCGACGGCAGCGTCCAGCAGGGTCCGGCGACGCAGCCGCTGCCCGCGGTGAAGGTGTCGGTGCGCGGCGGTTCCGTGCGGCGGAGCTGACCGGGCGCCTCCCCCGCCGGCCGGACCCGTCAGTCGTACCGGCGTGGCAGGGAGGGACGCAGCGCGTCGGCCACGGCGTCCGCCACTCCCCCGATCTCCTCCAGAGCCAGCGGCGAGAGGGTGATCCGGAGTCCGGGTCCCGAGGCGAGGCGGAAGCGCGCGCCGGGCGCCACCGCCCAGCCGGCCTGGAGGAGGCGCGCCACCGCTCCGGTCTCGTCGGGCACGGGCACCCAGGCGTTCATGCCGCTGCGGCCGCGCGCGGGCACGCCGCGGTCCGCGAGGGCGCGTACCAGTGCGTCCCGCCGGTGCCCGTAGGAGGCGGCGACGCGGTGCGGACGCACGGCCTCCTGCTCCCAGAGCCGGGCGACGGCGTCCTGGAGCAGGTGGCTGACCCAGCCCGGGCCGAGCCGCTGGCGGCCACGCACCCGGTCGACGGTGAGTGCGTCGCCGGTGAGGACGGCCAGGCGCAGGTCGGGGCCGTACGCCTTCGCGGTGGAGCGGACCAGCGCCCAGTGGGTGGTGGAGCCGCAGACCGCGTGCAGCGGCAGGTCCACGATGCCGTGCCCGTGGTCGTCCTCGACGACCAGCGTGGCCGGGTGTTCCGCCAGCAGCGCGCGGAGGGCGGCTCCGCGCGCGGCCGAGACGGCGGCGCCCGTGGGGTTCTGGGCGCGGGCGGTCACGATCAGGGCGCGCGCATGCCGCCGGAGGGCACCGGCGACGGCGTCGGGCAGCGGCCCGTCGTCGTCCACGGCGACGGGCAGCGGACGCAGGCCGAGGGCCGGGACCAGGTCCAGAAGACTCCCCCAGCCGGGGTCCTCCACGGCGACGACGTCACCGGGCCGCAGGTGCGCCGCCAGGACGCGTTCGATCGCGTCCAGGGCGCCGGAGGTCACGGCGACGGGCCCGTCGGGAACGCCGTCGGCGGCGAGCATCCGCCGTGCGGCGCGGCCGAGTTCGGCGGTGACTGCGGGGGCACCGTAGAGCGTCGGACGCGTGCGGGCGCGCTCGGCCGCCGTGGCGAGGGCGTCGCCCAGCGGTGGCAGCAGCGCGGGGTCCGGATTGCCGGTGGACAGGTCGCGCGCACCGTGGGGGACGTCGACGCGGAGCGACTCGCGGGGTGTGCTGGCCGGACGGTGCCGGATGCGGCTCCCCCGGCGCCCGGCGGTCTCGATCACTCCGCGGTCCCGAAGCGAACGATAGGCGGCGGCCACCGTGTTGGGGTTGACGCCGAGCCGCGTGGCGAGCTCCCGCTGCGGGGGCAGCGCGTCGCCGGGGGCGAGGGCGCCGGCGCCGACGCCGCGCTCCACGCTGGCGGCGATCTCGGCTGCGCCCGCTCCCTCGATCCGGTAATCTCCTAGCACAAAGACGATTATGCACTAGTACAAAGAGAACGCAAGGAGATCCCCATGTCCGCCACCGCGTCTCCGCGACCGACCTACGAGGCCGTCGGGCGCACCATGCCGACCCGCAACCGCGACCGGGCCTCCTACGACCGCGACCTGGTGCACGCGATCCTCGACGAGGGCTACGTCTGCCACCTGGGTTTCGTGCGCGACGGGGCGCCGGTGGTGCTGCCGACGCTGTACGCCCGGGACGGCGAGCGGCTGTACGTGCACGGTTCCACCGGCTCCCGGCCGCTGCGGGCGGCCGGGGACGGCACCGAGACACCGGGGCTTCCCGTCTGCCTGACCGTCACGCACGTCGACGGGCTGGTGCTCGCTCGCTCGGCCTTCCACCACTCCGCCAACTACCGCTCCGTGGTCGTGCACGGCGAGGCCCGGCAGGTGACGGACCCGCAGGAGCGGACGGCGGCGCTGGACGCGCTGGTGGACCACGTGCTGCCCGGCCGGGCGGCCGACTGCCGACCGGCGGACGCGCGGGAGCTGGCGGCCACCGCCGTCCTGGCGCTGGACCTGGTGGAGGTCTCGGCGAAGGTACGGTCCGGCCCGCCCGTGGACGAGCCGGCGGACCTGTCGCTCCCCCACTGGGCCGGCGTGCTGCCCGTGCGCAGCACCACGGGCGAGCCGGTGCCGGCCGACGACCTGGCCGGCACCGTCGCCGCGCCCGCCTACCTCACCGCTCCGCGGAGGCCGGGACGCTGAGGTCGGGCCCGGGCCGCGCGGCAGTCCGGCGGACCGACGCGGCGTGCCGCGCCTCGGCGCACGCCAGACCGGTCACGGCGAGGAGAAGCAGCACGGTGCCGGTCACCGTGGCGGCGGTCAGCCGTTCGTCCAGGAGCACCACCGCGATGACCGCGGCGCTCACCGGCTCGATCAGCATGATGACCGAGACGGTTGCCGCGCGGACCACGGCGGCGCCCGCGAAGTACAGGGCGTAGGCGAGCGCCGTGGGCACGGCGGCGACGTAGGCGAGGAGGAGCAGCACCCGGACCGGGTCCCCGGTCTGCGGGAGGAGTCCTTCGGCCAGCGCCAGGGGGAGGGTGCAGACCGCCCCGACGGCGAACGCCCAGCGTGTGGTGGCGGACTCGCCGGTGCCCGACGCGCGGCCGAACCGCCGCGTCAGCAGGGTCACCGCCGCGTAGCCGGTGGCGGAGAGAAGGGCGAGGGCGACTCCGGCGGGGTGAACGGTGCCGCCTCCCGCGCCGAGACACAGGACCAGGAGTCCGGCCAGTGCACCGGTCACCGCCGCGATCCCGGAACCACCGAGACGTTCGCCCATGGTCAGCCGAGCGCCGAGCGCGATGAGGACGGGCCCCGCACCGAGCGTGACGACGGTGCCGACGGCGAGGCCGGTGACCTCGACCGCGGCGAAGTAGGCGGTCTGGAAGACGGCGAGGCCGACGCCTGTGGAGGCGATGCGCAGGGCACGGCGCCGGGGCCGCTCGGCCGGCCGGGGCCCCCGGGCCGGCTCCGTCCGCGAGCGTGCCGTCAGTCCGCGCAGACCCTGGAAGGCCAGCAGCAGCAGGAGACCTCCGGCGTAGCGCCAGAAGGACAGGGCGAGGGGGCCGAGGTCGCTCGCCCTGTAGAGGAGTGAGGCGGCCGCGCCGGCGGTGCCCCAGGCGACGCCGGCCACGACGAGGTAGGTCAGGGCGCGGCCGACGGGCAGGGCGGCGGCAGGGGAAAAGGATGCATGCGACACGTGGTGTACTCCGCGCAGAGAGGGGACTGGTGACGTTCCCGTCTGCGGGCGCCGGAGGGTGACGCCGCGGGCGGAGTCTCGCTCCCCCGGTGGCGCGGTCCTCGGCCGGCCCGCTCTACGCGGCGGGCGGCGACAGCACGGTCAGGTACACGGCGGCCCACCCTACGAGGACGGGGTCCGCGCGGACAAGCCCGTTCCGGCGTGGTCGGCGACGGCGCTCCCGGCGACCGGCTCGGGCGCGGGCGGCCGGGGGGCCGAGCGCTGGGCGATGAGTGCGCCGGTGAGCACCAGCAGACCACCGAGGACCTGGGGCGCGGAGAGGTGTTCGCCGAGAAGCACCCAGGCCAGCGCGGTCGCGATGACCGCCTCCAGACAGGCGACCACCCCGGCGACCTGCGGGGAGAGGCGGCGCACGGAGACCACGCCCGTCAGGTAGGCGGCGACGGTGGCGACCAGCACGATCCAGCCGAGGAGCAGCAGGCCGGGGACGGGCATGCCGTCCATCTCGGCCTCGCGGAGCAGGACGCCCCATTCCATGGACCACGGCCGCGCGACGAGGGTGAGCACCAGTGCGCCGACCAGCAGGCCGTACGCGATCACGCCCACCGGGTCGGGCCGCCGGCCGTCGGCCTCGTCGGCACCGTGGTCGGAGAGCACGAAGTAGCCGACCTGGCAGCAGGCCGCGCCCAGCGCCAGCAGCAGGCCGAGGACGTCGAAGGCCAGCCCCGACCACACCTCGACCACGCAGCTCAGCCCGCCGACGGCCAGCACCACGCCGACGGCCGCCGCCCGGGTCACCGGGCGGCGCTGTACGAAGCGCACCCAGCCAAGGACCAGTGCGGGGGCCAGGTACTCGATGAGCAGGGCCACGCCCACGGGGATGCGGGAGATGGCTGCGAAGTAGCAGGCCTGCACGCCGGCCACGGCGAAGAGGCCGAAGCCCGCCAGCAGCGCGGGATGCGACCTGAGCAGCCCGCGATGACGCCAGGCGAGGGGCAGAGTGACCAGGGCGGCTCCCGCGACCCGCAGCCAGGTGACGTGCAGGGGGGCGAGACCGGCCTCGATGAGCGGCTTGGCCGCGGGACCGGATCCGCCGAAGGCGAAGGCGGAGAGGAGCGCGATGGCGAGCCCCGTGCTCCGGACCCGGACGGGGTGCGACGGTGGTGCGGCGTGCGGCATGCGCCCCATGATGCCAAGCGAGGTCAGGAGTGTCACCCCGGATAGCACCTGTCTCACCGTGCGAGACTCGGATGCGGTCGGCCCTCGCGGAGGCCGCGGAGAGCACTGGGCGACGTCCCCGAGACCGGCCGTGGAGGGGCGCGACCGCAGCGGCCTACGCTTCTGGGCATGAGAATCCGTGTCGTCGACGCCTTCACCGACCGTCCGTTCGCCGGCAATCCCGCCGCGGTCGTCCTGCTCGAGGAGGCGGGCTTCCCCCCGGACGAACGGCTCCAGCGGGTCGCGGGCGAGATGAACCTCTCCGAGACGGCGTTCGCGCACCCACTCCCCCGCGGCGAGGACGCGGACTGGGCGCTGCGCTGGTTCACGCCCGCCGTGGAGGTGAACCTGTGCGGGCACGCGACGCTGGCCACGGCGCACGTGCTGCACTCCGCCGGACGGGCCGGCTCCCGGCTGCGGTTCCGGACCCGTAGCGGAGTGCTGACCGCCGCTCCCTCCCCCGACGGCACGATGACGCTGGACTGCCCGACGGCTCCGCTGACGCCGCTGACCGAGCCGCCCGGGCTCTCCGCGGCGCTGGGCTGCGAGGTCCTGACGGTGCACGACACAGGGCCGGACGTCGGCGACCTCCTGGTCGAGGTCCACGACGAGGACACGGTGCGCGCCCTCGCACCGGACATGGCCGCGCTGGCCCGGCTCCGGGGGCGCGGCGTCATCGTCACCGCCGCCGCTCACGACACGGCCGCCGGTTACGACTTCGTCTCCCGGTTCTTCGGACCCGCGGTGGGGGTTCCGGAGGACCCGGTCACCGGGAGCGCCCACACGGCACTCGCGCCGCTGTGGGCGGCTCGGCTGGGGCGGGACGAGCTGACCGGCTTCCAGGCGTCCGCGCGTACCGGAGTGGTGCGGACCGCGCTGCGCGGCGCGCGGACGGAGCTGTCGGGGGCGGCGGTGACGGTGCTGGACGGCCGGCTGCTGACGTGGCTCTGAGCGCGCCGGCCGCCGCTGCGCCCCGGCGGCGGTGCGCGTCCGCCGGGGGGCACCGACCGGCCTGGGCGTCGGGTCAGCCGGTGGGGAGCCAGTCCACCTTGCCGGCCAGCACCGCGTAGCCGACGAAGGCGACGATGTCGATCAGGGCGTGGGCGGCGAGCAGCGGGCCGACGCGCCCCCAGCGGCGGTAGAGCAGCACGAAGATCACGCCCATCGCCATGTTGCCGACGAAGCCGCCGATCCCCTGGTAGAGGTGGTACGTGCCGCGCAGGAGGGAGCTGGCCGCCAGCGCTCCCCAGGGTGACCAGCCGAGCTGGTCCAGGCGGCGCAGAAGGTAGCCGATGACGATGATCTCCTCCACCGCGGCGTTCTGCACCGCGGAGGCGATCAGCACCGGGATCTTCCACCACACGTCAGGAAGGTTCTCCGGCACCACGGTGAGGTTCGCGCCGGCCGCCCTGGCACCGAGGTAGAGGAGCAGGCCGGTTCCTCCGATGCCGGCGGCGACCAGCGTGCCGCGGGCCAGGTCGGAGCGGGGGCGCCCCAGGTCGCACCCGACCGCGCGCAGGCCGCCGGTGCCCTCGCGGTACAGCAGGTGCGCGACGAGCGCGACGGGGACGAGCGCGGTGGCGATACCGAAGAGCTGCCAGGCCAGGTCGAGCCACGGGCGGTCGGGGGCGGCCGAGGTGTTCATCCGCGCAGCCTGGTCGGCGAGTCCGCCCGGGGCGGTCAGCGAACCGGCGAAGCTGATGAGCGCCGAGAGCGCGCTGGCGCCGAGGGAGAGGGCAAGTACCAGCAGCGTCTCCCGCCGCAGCACGGGAGCGGGGAGTCCGGCGTCGCCGGGAATCCCCTGGTCCGCGGCGTCTCCCGTCCGTGCGCGCACCCGCGCCTCCTGTTCGCCTGGATCGCCTGCCTGTGGGGCGCCGGTGTGTCCGGCTCCCGGTCTCAGCTTGCCGCATCCGGGAGGCGGAGTCGTGCGCGGGGTATCCGGGCGCCGCCCGGCGTCACGGCCCGGGCGGCCAGGTGTGCACCGGCTCGTCGGTGCGGGTGAGTTCGCAGTACCGGCGGGCGACGGCCGCGAGTGCCTTCTCCCGGTCGAGTCCGGCGTCCGTGGCCCGGTGGTAGGTGGCGGCCTGCCAGGAGGCGCCGTTGACCCGGCGCCGGCAGCGTTCCTCGATCACCGACAGGTAGCGGTCCCGGTCGGCGGGCTCCACGCCCCACGCGTCGAGTCCGGACGCGGCGAGCGGGAGCAGCTCGTCCTGCACGAGCCGGGTCGCGGGCAGCGCGACTGTCGCGCTCCCCCGCCCGGAGCGCGGCCAGTGCAGCTGGGCGTCGATGCCGTCCCGGCACGCCGCCTCGAAGTTCTCGTGGGCAACGGGGAAGGGCATCCGGGTCCAGAGGGGACGGGGCTCGTCCGCCAGGGCGCGCACCAGCCCGTAGTAGAAGGCGGCGTTGGCGAGCACGTCGGTGACGGTGGGGCCGGCCGGAAGCACCCGGTTCTCGACCCGCAGGTGGGGGACGCCGTCGACGACACCGTAGACCGGGCGGTTCCAGCGGTAGACGGTGCCGTTGTGCAGGGACAGTTCGAGAAGTTCGGGGACTCCGCCGTCCTCCAGCACCTGGAGTGGTTCCTCGTCCTCGCAGAGCGGGAGCAGCGCCGGGAAGTAGCGCACGTTCTCCTGGAAGAGGTCGTAGGCGGAGTCGATCCAGCGTTCGCCGAACCAGGTGCGGGGACGTACGCCCTGCACGGCGAGCTCCGGCGGCCGGGTGTCGGTGGACTGGAGGAAGAGCGGCGGCCGGGACTCCCTCCACAGCTCCCGCCCGAAGACGAACGGCGAGTTGGCGCCCATGGCGATCTGCGGCCCGGCGATCGCCTGGGCGGCGTTCCACACGTCGGCGAACCGGCCCGGCGTGACCTGGAGGTGCAGCTGCACCGAGGTGCACGCGGCCTCGGGGGCGATGGAGTCGGAGGCGTAGCGCAGGTGCTCGACACCCTCGATGTCGAGCATCACGTCCTCTCCCCTGGCCGCCATGATCTGGTCGTTGAGCAGGGTGTACCGGTCGACGGCGGAGAGGTTCGCGGAGACCAGGTCGTCGCTGGTGAGCGTGGGCAGGATGCCGATCATCACGATGCGCGCGTCCACCTCGCGGGCCTGGCGGTCGGCGTAGGCGAGGGCGGTGC
Source organism: Streptomyces sp. RKND-216 (assembly GCF_004795255.1). Lineage (NCBI taxonomy): Bacteria > Bacillati > Actinomycetota > Actinomycetes > Kitasatosporales > Streptomycetaceae > Streptomyces > Streptomyces sp. RKND-216. The sequence goes on from NZ_SSBQ01000002.1 coordinate 83,241, forward strand.
GGAGTTCCTCGGAGAGCTGGTCGAAAACCCGGCCGGCCATGCGGTGCGGGACGATGTTGGCTTCGAGGTTGAACTGACCGAGCTCCGTCTGGAAATCCCGGCTGCCGATGCGTTCCAGAACCTCGGCGTTCATCATCCGGGGCATGCCTTCGGCGTCCGCGAGATTGAGTTCGATCTCCAGACCCATGAGATTGCGCGGGCGGTCGAACCGCTTCCTGTCCAGAAGCAGTTCCAGGGCCTCCAGCCCTTGGAGGAGTTTCTGCCGGTACCGCAGCCGATCGGACAGGGCGAACCTGTCGGCCGCGACCTTCTCTCCCATCCCGCCGGTCCTCTCGGTCGGGTGCCCGTGCGACGACCGGGCACGTGTGTCACCTGATGATGCCCAGGGCGATGATCCGCAATCCCTCGGCGAACCCCCGGGTAACCGCTATCGTGCCGGGGAAATCCTCTGGCACATTCCTTGGGCATACGGCTCACGGCCCAGGCGTCACGCAAGGGCCGGGAGAAAGGGCCACAGCAGAACCGGCCGACCCGGTTTCCGCCGAAGGCCGAGGCGAGCGCTTCGACGGGTGGACGGAGCGGGAGGAAATACCTCCGGAAATCGGCGTGAAGCCGCCTTGTGGAAACACCGCCGCGTCGTTAGCCGAAACCACCGGGGAACTGGTGTCGTATAAACTCTGCCGACGAGGCCGAGACCCCGCGTCGAACGACCGTCTGCCCGCTGCACCGGCTACGGTCCTGCGGCCCCCCGGGCCGAACAGCGCCGTCCGCGCCCCGCCCCCGCTCCCGTGTGCCTGTCGAGGTGAGAGGCGACCCATCATGCCCCTGCGTTTTGCTCCTGCTCCGGCGCCCGCCCGGCAGAGTGTCCTGTCGGCCCTCGACTCCGGCGCCGGGCCGGGCCCGGCCCGGCTGCGTCCCGAACTCGCCCTGCCGGTACATGAGATCACCGGTGTGAGCAGGCAGGGGCCGCCGCGCACCGGCCTGACCGGCTGGCGTTTCCTGCTGGCACCGGTGCCGGCGGCGCCGGCACCGGACGGGAAGTCTGCGGCGCCCGGGCCGTCATCCCCTCCGCCGCTGAGCGCGGCGGAGACCATGCCGACGGCGGACGGCTGGGCCTTCGCCCACTTCCGCGGCGGCCCGTACGTGTCCGCCACCCTGCGTGCGCTCGACCAGGCCGAAGGACTGCCGCTGCCGTACCAGCCGCGACTGCTGTCGGTACCGGAGCTGTACATGCTGACTCTCTGGCTGCACTCCGTCCCGGACGCCGACCCCGCCGCACACTTCCCCGACGCCGCCGACCTGGTGATCCCGCTGGCCCCGGCGCCGCCCGGCATCGCCTCCCACCAGCCGCAGCGGGTCGACACCCTGCTACCGCTGCTGACACACCGCCTGCGCTCCGTGCCGCTGATCGGCGCCTGAAACCACCCGTCCGGGTGAAACGTCCTTCCCTACGAGGAGTGCTGCCGCGAAACCCCTGCGGGCCCTTCGTCCGCAGGTGGACACTGGGACAGCCCTTGAGGAACGGGGAACGGCCATGGAAGCCACACCGAGCCGCAGGACGACCAGGACCGTCGAGACCACACAACGGAAGACGCCGACGATGTGCCAGCACCAGCCACCGTGCCCGACCGCGGAATCAGCCGACCGGGAGGCCGCCCACCTCGTGGCGCACCGCCCGGAGCAGGGCTGGAGCCTGCTCTGCAACGGTGTCCTCGTCTTCGAGGACACCGGGGAACTGCTCCCGGACGGCCGGGTCATCGCCCCGCACCGCCCCCTGGACGCGCTGCGCGTCGCGCAGGCGGCGTGAACCGGGACGCAGCGACGGGGACGGGCCCGGGACGGCGGTCACCGCCGTCCCGGGCCCGTCCTGTGCCGGGGGAGGACGGCCTCAGCCGTCGTACTCCTCGACGGGCGGGCAGGAGCACACCAGGTTGCGGTCGCCGAACGCACCGTCGATGCGGCGCACCGGCGGCCAGTACTTGTCCGCCGCCTGCACCCCGGCCGGGAAGGCTGCCTCGGCGCGGGTGTACGGGAAGTCCCAGGCATCGCTGAGCTGGGCCGCCGTGTGCGGGGCGTTGCGCAGCGGGCTGCTCTCCGCGCTCCACTCGCCGGAGGCGACCTTGTCGATCTCGGCGCGGATGGCGATCATGGCCTCGCAGAAGCGGTCGACCTCGGCGATGTCCTCGCTCTCGGTGGGCTCGATCATCAGCGTGCCGGCGACCGGGAACGACATCGTCGGGGCGTGGAAGCCGTAGTCGATGAGCCGCTTGGCGACGTCGTCGATGCTGACGCCGGTCGCCTTGGTCAGCGGCCGCACGTCGATGATGCACTCGTGCGCGACCAGGCCGTGCGGGCCGGTGTAGAGGACGGGGAAGTGCGGCTCCAGTCGCTTGGCGATGTAGTTGGCGCTCAGCACGGCGACCTGCGTCGCGCGCCGCAGTCCCTCGCCGCCCATCAGCCGCATGTAGGCCCACGAGATCGGCAGGATGCCCGCCGAGCCCCACGGAGCCCCGGAGACCGGTCCGATTCCGGTCTCCGGTCCCGCCAGCGGCTGGAGCGGATGGTTGGGCAGGTACCGGGCCAGGTGGGCGCGGACGCCGACCGGGCCCACGCCGGGGCCGCCGCCGCCGTGCGGGATGCAGAACGTCTTGTGCAGGTTGAGGTGCGAGACGTCGGCGCCGAAGCGGCCCGGGCGGGCGAGTCCGAGGAGCGCGTTGAGGTTGGCGCCGTCGACGTACACCTGGCCCCCCGCGTCGTGCACGGCGGCGCAGACCTCGGAGATGTTCTCCTCGAAGACGCCGTGCGTCGACGGGTAGGTGACCATGAGGACGGCCAGCCGGTCGCCGTGCTGCGCGATCTTCTCGCGCAGGTCCTCCATGGTGATGTCGCCCTCTTCGCCGGTCTTGACGATGACGACCTTCATGCCGGCCATCACGGCGCTGGCGGCGTTGGTGCCGTGTGCGGAGGACGGGATGAGGCAGATGTCGCGCTGGTCGTCGCCGTTGGCGCGATGGTAGGCGCGGACGGCGAGAAGACCGGCGAGCTCGCCCTGGGAGCCGGCGTTGGGCTGGATGGAGACCTTGTCGTAGCCGGTGACTTCGGCGAGGCGCTCCTCGAGCTCGCGGATCAGGGTGAGGTAGCCCTCGGCCTGGTCGGCGGGCGCGAAGGGGTGCAGTCCGCCGAACTCGGGCCAGGTGACCGCCTCCATCTCGGTGGTGGCGTTCAGCTTCATGGTGCACGAGCCCAGCGGGATCATGCCGCGGTCCAGCGCGTAGTCGCGGTCGGCCAGGCGGCGCAGGTAGCGCAGCAGCGACGTCTCCGAGCGGTGCTCGTGGAAGACCGGGTGGGTCAGATACTCGTCGGTGCGCAGCAGGTCCCGGGGCAGGGCGTCCGCGACGGCGCCGTCGAGTTCCTCGATGTCGGCCTGCACGCCGAACGCGCCCCACACGGCGGTGAGCTGCTCACGGGTGGTGGTCTCGTCGCACGCCATGCCGACGTGGTCGGCGTCGACGTGGCGGAGGTTCACCCCGGCCTCGCGGGCCCGCTCGACGATCTCGGCGGCGCGGCCGGGCACCCGGGCGGTGACGGTGTCGAAGAACTCGCCGGTCGTCACCTCGACGCCGCCGTCGCTCAGGCCCCGGGCGAGCAGGGTCGCGTAGCGGTGGGTGCGACGGGCGATCGCGGCGAGACCCTCGGGACCGTGATGGACGGCGTACATGCCGGCCATGACGGCGAGCAGCACCTGCGCGGTGCAGATGTTGCTGGTGGCCTTCTCGCGGCGGATGTGCTGTTCGCGGGTCTGGAGGGCGAGGCGGTACGCCTGGGTGCCGTCGGCGTCCTTGGAGACGCCGACCAGACGGCCGGGCAGGCTGCGGGCGAACGTGTCGCGGACGGCCATGTAGCCGGCGTGCGGGCCGCCGAAACCCATGGGCACGCCGAAGCGCTGGCTGGAGCCGACGGCGATGTCCGCGCCCAGGTCGCCCGGCGAGGTCAGCAGAGTGAGGGCGAGCAGGTCGGCGGCGACGGTGACGATCGCGCCCAGGCCGTGCGCCTGCTCGATGACGGAACGGTGGTCCCGCACAGCGCCGGAGGCACCCGGGTACTGGAGCAGCAGGCCGAAGACGCCCCGCTCGGCGACCTCGGCGGGGATACCGTCCGTCAGGTCGGCGACGACGACCTCGACGCCGGTGGGTTCGGCGCGGGTCCGGAGCACGGCGACGGTCTGCGGCAGGCAGTCCGCGTCGACGAGGAAGACGCCCTTCTTGACCTTGCCCACGCGTCGTGCGAGCGCCATGGCCTCGGCGGCGGCGGTGGGCTCGTCCAGCAGCGACGCACCGGAGGTGGGCAGGCCGGTGAGGTCGGCGACGACGGTCTGGAAGTTCAGCAGCGCCTCGAGGCGGCCCTGGGAGATCTCCGGCTGGTAAGGCGTGTAGGCGGTGTACCAGGCCGGGTTCTCCATCACGTTGCGGAGCACCACGGGCGGGGTGAACGTGCCGTAGTAGCCCAGCCCGATCATCGAGGACAGCACGCTGTTGCGCCGCGCCAGGTCGCGCAGCTCGGCCAGGACCTCGGCCTCGGTGCGCCCCTCGGGGAGCTGAAGCCGGTCGGTGCTCTTGATGGCGTCGGGTACCGCGGCGGCGGTGAGTTCGTCGAGTGAGGCGTATCCGAGATGCGCGAGCATCTTGGCCTGCGCGCCGTGGTCGGGGCCGACATGGCGCTGTTCGAAGGGCGTGCCGCGCTCGAGCTCGGCGAGGGAGATGCGGTTGTCGGTCATCTGCGGGGGCCTCCTGGTCGTGAGCGACCTGCGAGGGGCACCACGGCCGGTGCCCGGACGGCCTCCCCCTCTGTCATCACAACCTGAGAGCTTCACCCGGCGGGGCCTTGTGGGGGCAGCCGGGTTTTCACCGTCGGTGAGGGGGAGCCCCAGGCACGGGTCCGTGGCCCACCCTGCTTTCCAGAGTGACCTCGTCCGTACGGTACGTGAGCCTGAGAGATTCCGGGGAGGAGTTGCTCCTTCGGCGCCTCCGGCGCTGCCGCCGGAGAGCTCTCCCGCACGGGGTCAACAGCCTTCGCCCCGAGCGTACCAGCGAGGGGCCGTAGGGGGACGGGCGCGGCTCTCGAGTGGCCGTCGCGGGCGAAGTGGCCAATCGTTGGGAGGGGGCCCGTGCAGTGTGCGAGCAGCTGGAGGCAGCGTGCAGACGGACATCGACCCGCGGAGCCTGATAGGCCGCAGAGCGTTCGACCGTGACGGACTCAAGATCGGCACCGTGGACGAGGTCTACCTGGACGACGCGACCGGGGAGCCCGAGTGGGCGGCGGTGCGCACGGGTCTGTTCAGCCGGGACGCGTTCGTGCCGCTGGAGCCGAGCCTGCTGGACGGCGAAGTGCTACGGGTGCCGTTCGAACGGGCTCTGATCAAGGACGCGCCGGACTTCGGTGTGGGCCGCCACCTGTCGCCCGAGCAGGAACTCCAGCTCTACCACCACTACGGCTTGGACGTGCCTTCCGCTCCCGGCCCGCCGGCCGTGCCGCCGGACCGGGACTTCGGCCGGGTCGCCGGTTCGGAGGGCTGACCGGCCCCGGAGGCGGAGTCGTCCGCGACCGGGGGGCCGGGCACGAGCATGGGCGGGTCGGCCGCGGTCAGCTCCGGGTCGTCGACGGGAAAGGTGCGGACGGGTCCGGGCGGCGAGCCGGGCTGTTCGAAGCGGACGGTGACCCGTCCGACGCCGCTGCCCTGCACCCAGCCGGGGCCGTAGGCCGGGTGGTGGACGTCGAGACCCGGCAACCAACTGCGCGACCGCTCCCCGGCCGCCTGGGTCGCTCCGCCGTCCGCCGCGCCGCCGGGGCGGACCGGGGCGCCGTGGGCACGGCCCGGGTCCGGCACGTCACCGACCTCCGCCTCGGCGGAGGCCGCGGCTTGGGCGAACAGGTCCTCCTGGGTGTAGTCGGCGAGGCCGCTGACCCCGACACCGAGGAGGCGCACACCGGCCGTGGTGTCGATGCCCTCGAGCAGTCTGGCCGCGGCGGCGCGGACGACGGCGGGGTCGTCGGTCGGTCCGCGCAGCGTCTCGGAACGGGTGAGGGTGGAGAAGTCGTAGCTGCGCACCTTCACAACCACGGTGCGGCCGGAGCGGCCGGCCTCCCGCAGCCGGTGCACGCAGCGGTCGGCGAGGCGCGCCACCTCGGTCTGCACGCGCGTTCGGTCGGTGAGGTCGACGTCGTAGGTGTCCTCGACGGACACCGATTTCGCGTCCCGCTCGGCGACGACGGGCCGGTCGTCCAGGCCGAGAGCCATGGCGTACAGCGTGCTGCCGTGGGCCCGCCCGAGCAGCCGCAGCAGTTCGTCCTCCCCCGCCTCCGCGGTGTCGCCGACGGTGGCGATGCCGGCGCGGCGCAGCACCTCGGCGGTGGCGGGCCCGACCCCGGGCAGGGTGCGCACGGTAAGCGGCGCCAGCAGTGCGCGTTCGGTGCCGGGTTCCACCACGACCAGCCCGTCGGGCTTGGCGCGTTCGGAGGCGATCTTGGCGAGGAGCTTGGAGCCCGCCAGCCCCACCGAACCACTCAGCCCGGTCTCGGCCCGGATGTCGGCGCGGAGGCGGTGGGCGACGGTGGTGGCCGCCGCCGAGTCCGCTGCGGCCCCGCCCGCTTCGAGGTCGACGAAGGCCTCGTCCAGGCTGAGGGGCTCGACGAGCGGCGAGAGCACGGACAGCCGTTCCATCACCCGTCCGCTGATCCGGCGGTAGAGCCCGAAGCGCGGAGTGAGGTAGGCGGCATTGGGGCAGCGGCGGCGCGCCTGAGCCGTGGGCATGGCCGAATGGACGCCGAACCGGCGCGCCTCGTAGGAGGCGGTGGCCACGACCCCCCTGGGTCCGAGACCGCCCACGATCACGGGCTTCCCGCGCAGACTGGGCTTCGCCGCCTGCTCCACGGCGGCGTAGAACGCGTCCATGTCGAGATGGAGGACCGTCGCTGCGTCTCTCACACCACCGATGCTGCCCTACGGCGCTGACAGCCGCCCGGACGGGCGCACCGGGGAGGACGCGGCGTCCGCAGGGCCGGACAGCGCTGCGGGCGGTGGTCTCTGCGTCGTCGCAGGTTTTCAGACTGCGCGGTCGCGGCGGCGCCGGGCCAGTTCGTCGGCCGGATGGTGCGCGGTGACGGTCTCGCCGGTGTCGACCCGTTCGGCATGCAGCTGCGACAGGGCCCCCTGGACGTCCCGCCACACCACGCCGACGGCAATGCCGAACACACCCTGACCGGCCTGGAGCAGGTCGACGACGTCGTCGGGGGAAGCGCACTCGTAGACCGTGGCACCGTCGCTCATGAGGGTGAGCCGGGCGAGGTCGGTGCGTCCGTGGGAGCGCAGGTGCTGCACGGCGGCGCGGATGCTCTGCAGCGACACCCCGGTGTCGAGCAGACGCTTGACGATCTTGAGGACGACGACGTCGCGGAAGCTGTAGAGCCGCTGGGTGCCGGAGCCGTGGGCGGAGCGGATACCGGGTTCGACCAAGCCGGTGCGGGCCCAGTAGTCGAGCTGGCGGTAGGTGATGCCCGCGGCGGCACAAGCCGTGGGACCCCGGTAGCCGAGGTTCTCCTCGCCGGAGGTAGTGGGAGCGGGTGCGCGGCCGGCCGGGGACGCGGACCCCGCTCGGGAGGGTTCGCCCGCTGCCACGCCGTCGCCGGTGCTTCTCACGCCGACCTCCGTCCCTTCCCTCTTCCGGGCCCCGGAAGATGCCCACTTGAAGGTAGGCAGTCGCTCCGGGTGCGTCAACGATCGCCACACTCGGCACGCCGAGTGATAATCACCCGAAGAGTGGTTTAGCGGGCTTCAGAGCGGGGACGGACGCCGGTTGGGCGCGCGGCGGCGTCACGGGACGGGCCGCCGGGAGCCCGCGGGTCACTGACTGCTGGTGCCGAAGTCCTCGGGGGAGATCTGGTCGAGGAACTCGCGGAACTTCTCGACCTCGTCCTCCTGCTCGTCCGGGATGGCGATGCCAGCGTCGTCCAGTACGCCGTCACTGCCGTAGATCGGGGTCCCGGTGCGCAGGGCCAGTGCGATGGCGTCGGAGGGGCGGGCGCTGACCTCGACGCCGCTGGCGAAGACCAGCTCGGCGTAGAAGACGCCCTCACGCAGGTCGGTGATGCGCACAGCGGTCAGTTCCTGCCCCACCGCCTCCAGCACGTCCTTGAACAGGTCGTGTGTCAGGGGACGGGCCGGCGTCATGCCCTGCTGGGCGAACGCGATGGCGGTCGCCTCTCCCGGACCGATCCAGATGGGGAGGTACCGGTCGCCCCCCACTTCCCGCAGGAGAACGATCGGCTGGTTGGAGGGCATTTCGACCCGGACACCCACGACGTCGAGCTCGTTCACACAGCAACCCTAGGACGTGCCCGGCCTGTTTGGATAGTCGGGCACGCTTTCGGCGTGGGCGTCGGCCTGCTCAGCGGACCCGGCTCTGACCGTGTGGAGCGGGCTCCAGTGCGGCCCGCAGGAAGGCGTCGTGCAGGCGGGCGGTGAGGTGGGCCAGGTCCCGTGCGGTGGCCTCGGCGTCCTCCCGGACCCGTGGGTCGCGGTTGGCCCGCAGCGGGGCGACGACCTGCTGCACGAGCGCCGCGGAACGGTCGGCGGCCGCCTTGACAGCCCTCAGGTGCCGCGGCTCGAGTCCGTGCCCTCCGAGCTCGGCGAGGGTACGGGCGAGGGCCACCTGTGCCACGTCGTAGTGACCGGCGGCGTCCGGGCGGAGCAGTCCGTACTCCTCCCAGCGTGCGCACTGCGCCTCGTCGGCCCCGGTAGCGGCGAGCAGGCGGGCCCGCCCGGTGCGTACCCGCAGGTCGCGGGGATGCCCAGGGGCGGGAGCGGGGTGGGCTGCGGCGTCCTGGCCGTCGCCCGGCTCTCCGAGGCGTTCCCGGATGGCGTGCAGCGGCAGACAGTGGTCGCGCTGGAGGCCAAGGACGTGGCGGAGCCGCCGGACGTCGGCGTCGCGGAAGCGGCGCTGCCCTCCGGCTCCACGCTCGGGGCTGACGAGGCCCTCCGCCTCCAGGAAGCGGATCCTGGACAGGGTGACCTCGGGGAAGTCCTTCCGCAGCGCCGCGAGCACGGTGCCGATGCTCTGCGGTCGCTCCTCCGGGGCGGCCGCTGCGCCCCGGAGCGACGGCTCCCGGGTGGCGGTGCCCCCCAGGGCACCGCCGGTGGGTGTGTGCGGCATGGAGCCTCCCGCGGGTCGATACCCCCGGGTGGTCAGGCGCTGCGCGGGCTGGCGAAGAACACCAGCCGGTACTTGCCGATCTGCACCTCGTCGCCGTTGGCGAGCGGGATGCCGGTCTCGATCCGCTCCCGGTTGACGTAGGTGCCGTTCAGGCTGCCCACGTCGGAGACGGTGAACACGCCGTCCGGACCGCGACGGAAATCCACGTGACGCCGCGAGACCGTGACGTCGTCGAGGAAGATGTCGCTCTCCGGGTGGCGGCCGGCGGTGGTGAGCTCGCCGTCGAGCAGGAAGCGGCTGCCGGAGTTGGGCCCGCGCCGCACCACGAGCAGGGCCGAGCCCAGCGGCAGCGCGTCCACGGCGGCCTGCGCCTCGGGGGGCAGCGGCGCCACGTGCTGGCCCGTCGCCTCGGAGTCGTAGGCCTCGAGTCCGGAGATGGAGATCGTCGAGGTGGTCTCCGAGGGAGCCTCGGGCGGGGGCACGCTGCCCCGCAGCGGTGCACCGCACTGCGAGCAGAAGCGGCTCTCCTCCGCAGCGCGCGTACCGCACCTCGAACAGACCGGCAAGGCAGATCCTCCACCCGTTGGTGAGGTTGATGGATCTGTGGAACCTATGCGCGCCGCGGCTCCGGGGTCAACAGAAACTCCGCCTGCGGCGGGAGAAGTACCGCCGGTCGGCCCATTCACCTCGTCACGGAACATGGGACGCTCGTGACCGGCCGTCTCGGCGGGCGCACCGTCACCGCCGTGCTGCGGGGCGCGGTGGCGGCCGTCGCCGCTGCCGTCCTTGCGGCCCTTGCCGAACAACCTGGAAAGAAAACTCACGGGCGATTCCCCTCGCACGAAACAGACCCGCCCGTGGGGCAGGACAGATCCTCGATGCTCTGATTGGCCGTTGCGCAGATCGCGGAAACGTGCCTGGCCTGGGCACAGTCTCCCTGACGCCGTCCGTCGCTCCCCCGCCGACCCCCTGCAAGAATCATCGCCCACCTCACTGTGATGACCGAGCGTAGTCAGGACGTTCCGGCTTGCGCAAGGCATCCACGACGATCTTCTCCTCGCGGGTGACCTGCACGACGGCCTGCTCCTTCTCGAGCGTCTGCACCACACCGCCCGGAATGTTGAGGGCGGGCTCCAGGTCCTCCGGCTCCCCGATGGCCAGGAAGCGGTACGGAGCGCCGACCTTCTTCCCGTCGATGCGGACGTCGCCGCCGGTTCCGGTGAAGTAGGTGCCGGCCGCGACGCGCACGTCGTTGATCTCGATGGCCTCCGCACCGGCCGCGCGCAGCTCCTGGATGGCGTCCAGCAGCATGTCGGACTCGACCGCACCGGCCGGGTCGGAGACGGTGATGCGGAGCCCCGGCCCTTCGGCGGCGACCGTGCCGGCCAGGATGCCGAGCTGCCGCTTCTTCTGCTGGGTCTGCTTGCGTGCCTCTTCGGCCTGGTCGGAGCTGGTCTCCAGTTCGCTGCGCTGGTCCTCCAAACGCTGCTTCTCGTCCTGGAGGCGCGTGGTGCGGTCGTCGAGCTCGTCGAGGATGCGCACCAGGTCCTCCTGGCGGGCGTCGCGCAGCGGGCTGCTCTCACTGGTGCTGCGTACCTGGATGGCGAGGCCGAGGCCGAGGACGAACAGCAGGAGGGCCGCGATCAGCTGGGCGCGGGTGACGCGCGGCGGCCAGATCGCGGCCGCGAGCCGCTGCCGCCCGGTCGGTTCCGCGTCCCGGGACGCAGCGGACGGGTCGGCGACGGCAGGTCCTTCGTCCGCGGGCCCGGGGGCCTCCGATCCGGGGGCCCCCGGTCGGTCGCCGGACGTCGGCGGGCCGTCCGGCGGCGGGGCCGCCGGTCCGGGACCGGTCCGGGGCGCCTCCGGCGGGCCCGGCGGAGTGCCGCCGCGCGGGCGTTCCGGCGGCAGCTCGGGGCCGACAGAGCGGGGGGCCGGGCTGTCCGGCTCGTGGTTGTCGTCGCTCATCGGCCTCACGCCCGGAACACGTGCCGCCGGATCGCGGCGGCGTTGGAGAAGATGCGGATGCCCAGGACGACCACCACGCCGGTGGAGAGCTGCGCACCGACGCCCAGCTTGTCACCCAGGTAGACGATGAGGGCGGCGACGACCACGTTGGACAGGAACGACACCACGAACACCTTGTCGTTGAAGATCCCGTCCAGCATGGCACGCAGCCCGCCGAACACCGCGTCGAGTGCCGCGACGACGGCGATCGGCAGGTACGGCTCGACCACGGTAGGCACCACCGGCCGGACGAAGAGTCCGGCCACGACTCCCACGACGAGGCCCAGTACGGCGATCACGATGTGCTGCCCTTCTCTGTCTTCACGGGCTCCGCTGTGCGTACGATCAGGCTCGCCGCGGCCGGCAGCCGGACCTGGTCCTGTTCGCTGATGCTGTAGCGCACCCCGTAGTTCTCCTTCAGCACCTGCAGGTATCGGCCGTCCACGCTGTCCTTGAACGCGTCGGCGAGTTCGCTGCCGTCGCCCACCGCGAGGACGTCGTACGGCGGCGCGAGCGGCTTGTTGTCCACGAGTATGGCGTCACCGGCGGCGCGGATGGCGGACAGGGCGGTGAGCCGCTGCCCGTTGATCGACACGGCTTCCGCGCCGGCGCTCCACATGCCGTTGACGATGCGCTGCATGTCCCGGTCGCGGACCCGCCCGGTGTCGGAGAAACCGGTGTCGGCCCGGGGCCCGTCGCCTCCGCCGCCGGCGCCTTTGGCGTCGTTCACGGTGAGTTCGACACCGGGCCCTTCGACGGGTGTGGCTCCGGACAGCAGCGCGATCAGTTCTGCCTGGTCGCCGCCGTGCCGTTCCAGCGCCTCCCGCTGCATCTCGCTCACGGTGCCGCGCAGCTCGTCGACCCGCTGCTGCAGGGAGTCGGCCGCCGCGGTGTCGTCCTCGACGCGTTCGACCAGTTCCCCACGCTCCCGGGCCAGGGTCGGCGCGTCCATCTGCGCCTGCACCGCGCCCACGGTGACCACCAGGGTGGCCAGAACGACGCCGGCGGCGAGCCAGAGGCGTCCGCGAAGGCTCCGCGGGAGACCGTTCCTGCCCTCGACCCCGTCCCGCGCGGCGGCCTCGGCGTAGCCGTCGTCGAGGCTGTGTTCCATGACGTTGGTGAGCAGCGACATCGAGGCGTCGGGTCGCGCAGGCCGCGCTGCGGTACTCCGTCCGGGGGGCTGCTGCGACATGCCGCACATCGTCGCACGTCGGCCGCCGTTCCGCCGAATGGGCCCTCCGCGTGGGCGGTTGGGGCCCATCCGGCGCGTGCGGGATGCCGGCGGCGCGGACCGGAGGGGTCAGCGCCCGGCGCTGTCGACGACTCCCGTCCACTCCTCGAGCAGGGCCTGCGCGGAGGTGTCGTCGGGGCCTTCCGCCCAGAGGTGGGTGACGGCTTCGGCGGGATCGGGCAGGACCATCACCCAGCGGCCGTCGGACTCCACGATCCGCACGCCGTCGGTGGTGTCGACGTCACGGTCGCCGGCGGCCTCGACGACCCGCCGCATCACGGACCCCTTGACGGCCCAGGGCGTGGTCAGGGAGCGGCGCAGCACGTGGGCCTGCGGGATGCGGGCGTCGATCTGGCTGAGGGTGAGCTGGGTGCGGGCGACCAGCCCGAGGAGCCGCACGAAGGCGGCGGTCCCGTCGAAGACGGAGCTGGACTCGGGGATGATGAAGCCGCCACGGCCGTCGCCGCCGAAGATCGTGGAGTCCTCCCGGCCGACGCGGGTGAGGTCGTCGGGCGAGGTGGTGGTCCACTCCACCTGCGTGCCGTGGTAGGCGGCGACCTGTTCGGCGATGCGCGTGGTGGTGACGGGGAGGGCGACCTTTCCGCTGCGGCGTTCGGCCGCCACCAGGTCCAGCATGACAAGCAGCGCCCGGTGGTCCTCGACGATCTCGCCTCGCTCGTCGACGAGCGAGAACCGCTCTCCGACGGGGTCGAAGCGGACGCCGAACGCGGCACGCGCGGAGGCGACGATCTCGCCGAGCCGCACCAGGCCGGAGCGGCGAGCGTCGGCGGTCTCCGTGGGGCGGGCCTCGTCCAGGCCGGGGTTGATGGTGAGAGCGTCGACGCCGAGCCGGCCGAGGAGGCTGGGGAGGACGAGTCCGGAACTCCCGTTGGACGCGTCGACGACGACCTTGAGGCCGGACTCGGCGATGCCGTCGGTGTTGACGGCGCGGAGCAGGGAGCCGGTGTAGGAGTCGAAGACGCTGGCGGGGAAGCGGAGGTCGCCGATCTCGCCGGGGAACGCCCGGCGGTACTCCTGCCGGGTGTAGACGCGGTCGAGTTTGCGCTGCGCCGCCTGGGAGAGGTCGGAGCCCCGCTCGTCGAAGAACATGATGTCGACGTTGTCGGGAAGGCCCTGGGTGGTGCGGATCATGATGCCGCCGGCGCTACCGCGGGCCGTCTGCTGACGGGCGACGGGAAGCGGCACGTTCTCCAGGTCTCGCACGTCGATGGCACTGGCCTGGAGCGCGGAGATGATGGCGCGCTTGAGTGCGCGGGCGCCACGGGAGTGGTCGCGCGCGGTGGTGACCGTCGACCCCTTCTTGAGGGTGGTGGCGTAGGCGCCGGCGAGCCGGACGGCGAGTTCGGGCGTGATCTCGACGTTGAGGATGCCGCTGACCCCTCGGGCGCCGAAGAGGTGGGCCTGGCCCCGGGACTCCCAGATGACGGAGGTGTTGACGAAGGCACCGGCCTCGACGGTCTTGAAGGGGTAGACGCGGACGTTGCCCTGGACGATGGATTCCTCCCCGACCAGGCACTCGTCGCCGATGACGGCGCCGTCCTCGATGCGGGCGGCGCGCATCACGTCGGTGTTGCGTCCGACGACGCAGCCGCGCAGGTTGGCCTGCTGGCCGATGTAGACGTTGTCGTGCACGACGGCCCGGTGCAGGAAGGCGCCGCTCTTGACGACGACGTTGGAACCGATGACCGAGTGCTCGCGGATCTCGGTGCCGGCTTCGATCTTGGCGTAGTCGCCGATGTACAGGGGGCCTCGCAGCACCGCTTCCGGGTGGACCTCGGCCCCCTCGGCGACCCAGACGCCCGGGGAGATCTCGAAGCCGTCGATGTCGACCTCGACCTTGCCCTCGAGGACGTCGGCCTGCGCCTTGACGTAGCTCTCGTGCGTGCCGACGTCCTCCCAGTAGCCCTCGGCGATGTAGCCGTAGACGGGCTTGCCCTCCTTCATGAGCTGCGGGAAGACATCGCCGGACCAGTCGACGGGCACGTCGGCGTCGACGTAGTCGAAGACCTCCGGCTCCATCACGTAGATGCCGGTGTTGACGGTGTCGGAGAAGACCTGCCCCCAGGTGGGCTTCTCCAGGAAGCGTTCGACCTTGCCGTCCTCGTCCACGATGGTGATGCCGAACTCCAGGGGGTTCGGGACGCGGGTGAGGCAGACGGTGACGAGGGCGCCGCGTTCGCGGTGGAAGCGGACGAGGTCGGTGAGGTCGAAGTCGGTGAGGGCGTCACCGGAGATCACCAGGAAGGAGTCGTCCTTCAGCGCCTCCTCGGCGTTCTTGACGCTGCCGGCCGTGCCGAGCGGCTTCTCCTCGTTGGCGTAGGTCAGCTCCATCCCGAGTTCTTCGCCGTCGCCGAAGTAGTTGCGGACCAATGAGGCGAGGAACTGGACGGTGACGACCGTCTCGCTGAGCCCGTGGCGCTTGAGCAGCCGCAGCACGTGCTCCATGATCGGGCGGTTGGCAACGGGAAGCAGTGGCTTGGGCATGCTCGCGGTCATAGGGCGAAGGCGTGTGCCTTCGCCGCCTGCCATCACGACGGCCTTCATCTCGGAAGCGTCCTCCTCGCGCAGCGACGGTCGAACCGGCTACCACCCTCCCCGAAGGCCCAGGTTGTCACACGACGGGCACCCGGGACGCGAGAACGCCGCGGGGAGGGATCAGCCGGTTGCGGCGCTCGCTCTGACAAGGCGGCGGACCTGAACGACGTAGAGCACTCCGGCCCACCAGTACAGCGCTGTACCCCAACCTGCGAACGCCCATCCGAAAATAGCAGCGAGTGACGCCAGCCATCCACTTCCGTCACTGAGGAGGAGGAGCGGGAAGGCGTACATCAGGTTGAAGGTGGCGGCCTTGCCGAGGAAGTTCACCTGCGGCGGGGCGAACCCGTGCCGGTCGAGGACCCACACCATGACCAGCAGCAGCGCCTCGCGGGCGAGGAGGATCCCGGTCAGCCAGAGCGGCAGTATGTCGCGCCAGGTGAGCCCGACGAGCGTGGAGAGGATGTACAGCCGGTCGGCAGCCGGGTCGAGGATGCGGCCCAGGTCGCTCACCTGGTTCCACCGGCGGGCGAGTTTGCCGTCGAGGTAGTCGCTCACTCCGCTCAGGGCGAGGACGAGGAGCGCCCAGCCGTCGCAGTTGGGGCCGCCGAACTCGGGCCACAGGATGAGCCAGAGAAAGAGCGGGACGCCGACGAGGCGGGCCATGCTCAGGATGTTGGGGATGGTGAAAACCCGGTCCGCGCGGACTGGGGATTCCTGAGCCTCCACCCGGGCCTCCTGGGAGTGACGTGCGCCGACGTTTGCCGACCCGACGATACCGGCCGGACGCGGCAACCCGGGCAGAGGGGTGCCGGCGACTCGGCCGAAAACGGCGAAAGCCCCGCCGGCCCGAAGGCCGACGGGGCTCCCGTCACAGATTGTTCGGCGGCGTCCTACTCTCCCACGAGGTCCCCCTCGCAGTACCATCGGCGCAATAAGGCTTAGCTTCCGGGTTCGGAAAGTAACCGGGCGTTTCCCTCACGCTATGACCACCGAAACACTATGAAACACACAAACACCGGGAGAACAACCGCAACCCCCCACACACCACCAAAGGCGGGCAAGGAATTACGGGTTCTCGACCTGGTTGTGGTCTCAGAACCCACACAGTGGACGCGAGCCTCTATGGACAAGCCCTCGGCCTATTAGTACCGGTCACCTCCACCCATTACTGGGCTTCCAGATCCGGCCTATCAACCCGGTCGTCTACCGGGAGCCTTAACCCCTCAACGGGGGTGGGAGTCCTCATCTCGAAGCAGGCTTCCCGCTTAGATGCTTTCAGCGGTTATCCCTCCCGAACGTAGCCAACCAGCCATGCCCTTGGCAGAACAACTGGCACACCAGAGGTCCGTCCGTCCCGGTCCTCTCGTACTAGGGACAGCCCTTCTCAAGACTCCTACGCGCGCAGCGGATAGGGACCGAACTGTCTCACGACGTTCTAAACCCAGCTCGCGTACCGCTTTAATGGGCGAACAGCCCAACCCTTGGGACCGACTCCAGCCCCAGGATGCGACGAGCCGACATCGAGGTGCCAAACCATCCCGTCGATATGGACTCTTGGGGAAGATCAGCCTGTTATCCCCGGGGTACCTTTTATCCGTTGAGCGACGGCGCTTCCACAAGCCACCGCCGGATCACTAGTCCCGACTTTCGTCCCTGCTCGACCCGTCAGTCTCACAGTCAAGCTCCCTTGTGCACTTACACTCACCACCTGATGACCAACCAGGCTGAGGGAACCTTTGGGCGCCTCCGTTACTCTTTAGGAGGCAACCGCCCCAGTTAAACTACCCACCAGACACTGTCCCTGATCCGGATCACGGACCCAGGTTAGACATCCAGCACGACCAGAGTGGTATTTCAACAACGACTCCACCCAAGCTGGCGCTTGAGCATCACAGTCTCCCACCTATCCTACACAAGCCGAACCGAACACCAATATCAAGCTATAGTAAAGGTCCCGGGGTCTTTCCGTCCTGCTGCGCGAAACGAGCATCTTTACTCGTAGTGCAATTTCACCGGGCCTATGGTTGAGACAGTCAAGAAGTCGTTACGCCATTCGTGCAGGTCGGAACTTACCCGACAAGGAATTTCGCTACCTTAGGATGGTTATAGTTACCACCGCCGTTTACTGGCGCTTAAGTTCTCAGCTTCGCCATCCCGAAGAATGACTAACCGGTCCCCTTAACGTTCCAGCACCGGGCAGGCGTCAGTCCGTATACATCGCCTTACGGCTTCGCACGGACCTGTGTTTTTAGTAAACAGTCGCTTCTCGCTGGTCTCTGCGGCCACCCCCAGCTCAAGGAGCAAGTCCCATCACCAGACGTGGCCCCCCTTCTCCCGAAGTTACGGGGGCATTTTGCCGAGTTCCTTAACCATAGTTCACCCGAACGCCTCGGTATTCTCTACCAGACCACCTGAGTCGGTTTAGGGTACGGGCCGCCATGAAACATCGCTAGAGGCTTTTCTCGACAGCATAGGATCATCCACTTCACCACAATCGGCTCGGCATCAGGTCTCAGACACAAGCCAGGCGGATTTACCTACCTGACGTCCTACACCCTTACCCCGGGACAACCACCGCCCGGGATGGACTACCTTCCTGCGTCACCCCATCACTCACCTACTACCAGCTCGGGCCACCGGCTCCACCACTCCGACTTCATCCGAAGAATCCACCGGCGGCTTCACGGGCTTAGCATCACTGGATTCGATGTGGGTCGCTTCACAGCGGGTACCGGAATATCAACCGGTTATCCATCGACTACGCCTGTCGGCCTCGCCTTAGGTCCCGACTTACCCTGGGCAGATCAGCTTGACCCAGGAACCCTTAGTCAATCGGCGCGCACGTTTCTCACGTACGTATCGCTACTCATGCCTGCATTCTCACTCGCATACCGTCCACAACTCGCTTCCACGGCTGCTTCACCCGGCACACGACGCTCCCCTACCCACCCCAGCCCTCGTTAAAGGTACATACTGGAGTGACACGACTTCGGCGGTGTGCTTGAGCCCCGCTACATTGTCGGCGCGGAATCACTTGACCAGTGAGCTATTACGCACTCTTTCAAGGATGGCTGCTTCTAAGCCAACCTCCTGGTTGTCTCTGCGACTCCACATCCTTTCCCACTTAGCACACGCTTAGGGGCCTTAGTCGATGCTCTGGGCTGTTTCCCTCTCGACCATGGAGCTTATCCCCCACAGTCTCACTGCCGCGCTCTCACTTACCGGCATTCGGAGTTTGGCTAAGGTCAGTAACCCGGTAGGGCCCATCGCCTATCCAGTGCTCTACCTCCGGCAAGAAACACACGACGCTGCACCTAAATGCATTTCGGGGAGAACCAGCTATCACGGAGTTTGATTGGCCTTTCACCCCTAACCACAGGTCATCCCCCAGGTTTTCAACCCTGGTGGGTTCGGGCCTCCACGAAGTCTTACCTCCGCTTCACCCTGCCCATGGCTAGATCACTCCGCTTCGGGTCTTGAACACGCTACTCAACGCCCTCTTCGGACTCGCTTTCGCTACGGCTCCCCCACACGGGTTAACCTCGCAACATGCCGCAAACTCGCAGGCTCATTCTTCAAAAGGCACGCAGTCACGACACAGCAAGCAAGCTTGCTGTGCGACGCTCCCACGGCTTGTAGGCACACGGTTTCAGGTACTCTTTCACTCCGCTCCCGCGGTACTTTTCACCATTCCCTCACGGTACTATCCGCTATCGGTCACCAGGGAATATTTAGGCTTAACGGGTGGTCCCGCCAGATTCACACAGGATTTCTCGGGCCCCATGCTACTTGGGTGCCGCACAAACGAGTTGCAGATGTTTCAGCTACGGGGGTCTTACCCTCTACGCCGGGCCTTTCGCATGCCCTTCGCCTACACCCACAATTTATGACTCGCCCAGCCGCCGGCAGACAACTGAAGTACGGTCCCACGACCCCGCATGCGCAACCCCTGCCGGGTATCACACACATACGGTTTAGCCTCATCCGGTTTCGCTCGCCACTACTCCCGGAATCACGGTTGTTTTCTCTTCCTGCGGGTACTGAGATGTTTCACTTCCCCGCGTTCCCTCCACACACCCTATACATTCAGGTGCGGGTGACAGCCCATGACGACTGCCGGGTTTCCCCATTCGGACACCCCCGGATCACAGCTCGGTTGACAGCTCCCCGGGGCCTATCGCGGCCTCCCACGTCCTTCATCGGTTCCTGGTGCCAAGGCATCCACCGTGCGCCCTTAAAAACTTGGCCACAGATGCTCGC